>JAJDZM010000082.1 GCA_022824615.1 Candidatus Binatia bacterium
TTCGCTTTACAAGGCATATTGCGTATTGCATATTATGTTGTATGCGTCTGACGATTTCCCTGCCAGATCAGCTTGCCCACAAATTTCTTGCAACCGTTCCAAGTCGCCAGCGATCAGCAACCATTGCCCGTTTGCTGGCATACGAACTTGCCCGATGCGAGCAGTCGATCGAAGCGGCCTGTCATGCGGCAAATGCTGATGAGGCACTCAGTGCAGAGATTGACGAATGGCAGGCGTTTGACGACGTTTTGGATGACGCTGGAACCTCATGAACCCACAGCGGGGAGAGGTCTGGTGGGTACGCCTCGATCCGACCCAAGGATCAGAGATTCGTAAAACACGACCGTGTTTGGTGCTGAGTGCGAATGCTCTCAATCGCCTCCGCAAGACTGTCGTGGTTGTGCCGTTCTCGACCGCGGCGCAGGCGCACCCACCTGTAACAGTTGCGGTCGAATGCCAAGGGAGAGCGGCAGTTGCGGTGATTGACCAGGTTCGGGCTGTTGCCAAGCCTCGTCTCCAATCTCGGATTGAGACCGCCTCGCCACAAACACTTCAAGCGGTCTTATCTGCTCTGGGACAGATACTGGAAATCCCGTAGCATGGAGCAAACCCATGCAATATCCACAAGTTAATCGGGAACGTCGTCAGCGTCTTCGTCCAATGGGGTGAAGCTCCCGGTGTGCGCTGGCAGCCACCAGACTGCTATGACATAATTCGCATTCTTGCTGACCGAGAGAACTGGAGAGTGGAATCACGATGTCTGCCATCGCTGCTGAGCCCGATATCGTGCCGCGTCTCGATGCGGCCATTCACGCCGCAACGGCCTGGCTGTATCGGGATCAGGCCGAGGACGGATACTGGGCGGGGATGCTGGAATCCAACTGCTGCATGGAAGCGCAGTGGCTTCTGGCCATGCACTTCCTGAGCTATGCGCATCCGCATAAACAACAGATCGTTCAGACCCTGCTCAACGCCCAGCGCGAGGACGGCTCGTGGGAGATTTACTACGACGCCCCGGATGGGGATATTAACACCACGGTCGAATGCTACGCGGCTCTGCGCGCGAACGGCTTTACCCCGGATGATGAACGCCTGCGCAGAGCACGGGAATGGATCTTTGCCCACGGTGGCTTGAGCGCGGTGCGGGTGTTTACCCGCTACTGGTTTGCGCTGCTCGGCGAATGGCCGTGGCAGAAAACGCCCAACCTGCCGCCGGAGGTGATATTCTTCCCCACCTGGTTTCCGTTTAACATCTATAATTTCGCCTCCTGGGCGCGGGCGACGATTCTTCCGCTGACCATTCTGTCCGCCCGGCGCGTGGTCCGTCCCCTGCCGCCGGACTGTCGCTTGGACGAACTTTTTCCCGGGGGTCGTGAGCGCATGAACTACGACCTGCCGGCCCGGAGCGGTGTGTGGCAGTCATTCTTTTTTGCGGCTGACAAATTCCTGCACGCCTATCAGAAGCTTGGGGTCTTGCCCGGTCGCGAGGTCGCCATCCGGCAGAGTGTGGAGTGGATTATTCGTCATCAGGATGCGGACGGGGCCTGGGGTGGGATTCAGCCACCGTGGATTTACAGCCTGATGGCCCTCAATGTCGAGGGCTATCATCTGTCGCATCCGGTCATGGCCAAGGGTCTGTCCGCGCTTGATGATCACTGGTCCTATGAACGTGACGGCAGCCTGCATATTCAGGCCAGCGAATCCCCCATCTGGGATACCCTGCTGGCCCTGCTGGCGCTGACCGACTGCGGTTTCCAGTTACAGCAGTCGGAACCCATGCAACAGGCGCTCGGGTGGGTGTTGAACAAGGAAGTGGACACGGTCGGCGACTGGCAGGTCAAAGTCCCCACCGCCCGTCCCGGCGGCTGGGCGTTTGAGCGTGAGAACGCCGCCTACCCGGACGTGGACGACACCGCGGTGGCCCTTATTGTCTTGGCTCACCTCCGGGCGCAGAACCCTGGCGACAACCGTTTTGACGCGCCGATTGAACGCGCCAAAGCCTGGGTCCTGGCCATGCAGTCGGACAACGGCGGCTGGGGCGCGTTTGACAAGAACAACGATAAAGACCTGCTGACGAAAATTCCGTTCTGCGATTTCGGTGAGGCGCTTGACCCGCCCAGCGTTGATGTCACCGCCCATGTGCTCGAAGCCTTTGGCCTGCTCGGGTATGACAGCTCCCACCCGGCCCTGCGCCGCGGGCTCGATTACGTCCTGGCCGAGCAGGAGCCGGAAGGCAGTTGGTTCGGCCGCTGGGGAGTCAATCATATCTACGGGACCGCCGCGGTCCTGCCGGCCTTGAAAGCCATCGGTGAAGACATGAACGCAGCCTATGTGCACAAGGCCGGCCGGTGGCTGGCCGAGCATCAAAACGCGGACGGGGGCTGGGGTGAGACCTGCGCCTCCTATATGGACGACCGCTTGCGTGGCGCGGGTCCGAGCACGGCCTCGCAGACGGCCTGGGCCTTGCTGGCCCTGCTGTCCATTGAGGGCCAGCGTTTTGACGCCGCGCTTCACACCGGACTCGACTACCTGCTCCGCACCCAACAGGACGGCACCTGGGAGGAGCCCTATTACACCGGTACCGGCTTTCCCGGCTATGGCACGGGCGCACGCACGAACCTGCATGTCCAGGAGATGAAAAGACGCTTCATGCAGGGCACCGAACTCCAGCGCGGGTTCATGATCAACTACAATCTGTACCGGCACTACTTCCCGCTGATGGCGCTGGGCAGAGCGCGGACGTATTTGGCTGGAGGGTAGAGCAGCTTCGTCTGACCGAAGAAAACGGAGGAGAGTTCCCCTAAGGTTTCGGGACGCCCAGGTCCCGGCGGAGAGGGCAGTGTTAGAATCGATAGGAGAGCACGAGGGTCTTCTATGAACGTGAGTAGTTTGCTCATACGGATTATCTTCCTAATCGTACCGGGAATCATAACGAGTAGACTTTATCACAAGTTTAAAGGTCCTCGGGGCCAGAAAGATTGGGAGTATTTCTTTGAAATCGGCGTATTTTCAATTGTAGATTACAGCATCTATTGGGCCTTCGTAGAGGGCTTGAATAGAACTGGACTCTTCAAATTTAACGTTACTGTTTTCCAAGCATTCTTTGATGAGAAAATTCCTATATCCTGGGACGAGATAGTCATTGCATCACTAATAGGCATAGTCGTAGCTTTTGTCGCAGGATTCGTTTATCGCCGAAAACTCATTAACAGAGTCGCACAAAAAGTTGGTGCTACTACTCGATACGGAGATGAGGATGTATGGGATTTTCTCTTTAATAGTGACGAAGTTGAATGGATTTTTGTGAGAGATCACAAATTAGATCTGGTGTATTATGGCCGAGCCTTAGCATATTCTGATACAGAAAAGGAGAGAGAAATTCTCCTTCAAGAGGTAAGCGTATACGAGAACCCAACAGGTGTACATCTATACAATACCCCAGCGCTTTACGTATCAAGAGATCGGCATGATCTCAGTATTGAGATCCAAGAAGCTGACAATGACGTACACGAAAAGAGCTAAGTAAGGAGGTAGGTTGAAATGTCAAAAGAGTCTCATAGCCTAACTGAAAGGGGAAGCATAAAAGAGGGTAAATTTATTAAGGGCGGGTGGAATCAAGGTCCCAAAAGTCCAAAACCGAGTGTTACACCATCACCGCAGGGTTCCTCTCAGGGGGGAAGTAATTCCTCACCTGGAAGTTCGTCGGGAGGGAAATCGAAAGGATCGTCAGATTAGAGCACAACACCGACCCCCACGAAGAGCCTCCATCCCTCCTTCAACTGGTGTCTGAGACGGCTTCATGTTGAAGTAAGGGGTGTTCCGTGATCCGCACAGCCGAAGATTCGGACGCAGCCGTCAGAATACCCTTCAACTGACCGTGGTAAAAAATTGAGACACGCCCATTTCGCCCGAGAGCCTTGAGAATCTCATGCATTCGATATCTCAAATCGCCAATTGTCGCTCGCATAACAATCTCCCTACAGCGCCTTTACATCGGCGTACTCGCCGACTTCAATTCCGAACGATTCCGCCTGCTGGAGCAATTCCAGGGCGTTGCGGACGTGGGCGTAGTCGATCATCATGCCGTCGTACGTGACTGCCGCTTTGCCCGCCTTTTCGGCGTCAGCCATGGCCTGCATCACACCCTTATTCCACTCAATCTCTTCCTGGGAGGGGGCAAAAATCTCGTTGGCAATGGGCACGGCGGACGGATGAATGAGCAGGCAGCCGCGAAAGCCGACTTCCCGCCCGCGCTGGATTTGCGCCCGAACCAGCTCGATATCACCGACTTCGAGCGAGCCGCCACCAATCGGATATTCAATGCCCGCGGCTCGTGCGGCCAGGAGAATATGCGACGCCATATACAGCGTTTCCAGGCCCTGGCGCGTCCACTTATAGCCAATGGCCTTGGTCACATCCCCGGACCGGGCACCAACGCCGCCAATGATATTCCCGACCCGCGGACAGGCCGTGGCCAGTTTATAGGCGTCCATGATGCCGCGCGCGGTTTCGGGCAGGGCCATGATCTCGACCGTGCCGATAGGCAGGCCGGCCTTGCGTTCAAACAACTCCAGCCAGGCGTCGACCTTGAGCACCTCCTCGACCGTCTCCAGCTTGGGCACAGCCACCGCGTCGAGGCCTTCGGTCACAATGGCTTCGATATCCTCGCCGGTCAGACCGGTATCCACGCCGTTCAGACGTACAAAGACACCCACGCCCCGGCCGCGCAAGCCTTCAATGCCGGTGCGGACGATCTGCCGCGCCTCAACCTTGTTGGCAATCGGCACCGCGTCTTCGAGGTCCAGCAGCAGCGCATCGGGACCGTACTTTGGAGCCTTGTCTATCCAGTCGGGTCGATTCCCCGGCACAAACATGGTCGAACGGTAGAGTTTCATGATCCGGTCTCCTGAGCAGACAGATTCGGACACGCGCTATGACTGCCACAGGTCAGCCACCAGCGCCGTATCAATATAGGCCGTGCCTTCCCGCACTTTGCCGTCCGCGACCCGCATCACCCAGCAATAGCTGTTGTTATAGGGTTGCCCGGATTTGGCCGTGGCCGTGCCTTCCCATTGCAAGACGACATTGTCTCCTTCGGCAATAATATTCACCACCGTGGGCTGAATGGGCCTGGCCAGCTTGGCGTTCAACGGCTTGGCCGCGCCGTCTAAAAATGCCTGACGGCTGGTATAGGCCCGCGAGACGGGACCGGAGCCGATCACCGTCCATTGAACATCCTCGGCCAGTATATTAAAGAACGCCGCGCCGTCTCCAGCAGCCCAGGCATCGAAAGCATCTTGGATCAATTTTTTGTTTTCAGCGGCTCCCATACGCTCCTCCTTTTCTCACGCCGTCTGCTTGTTATCCCAGGCGTCCCAATGGATGACGTCTTCGACCGGCGCGCGTGAGACCGGTCCGAATTTACCCTGCGGATAGCCCATCGGAATCAGGGCCGAGACTTCCATACCTTCCGGGATATTGAAGCGCTGTTTCAGCTCTTCTTCAAAGAAACAGTGGATGGTCGTCAGCGTGGCTCCAACCCCCAGGGCGCGGCAGGCCAGCAGAATGTTCTGGACCGCCGGATAGATCGTGCCGTGGATGACCGCCGCGTTGGCCCGGTCGTGATTCATTGCGGCCAGCGGCGGATATTCCGTTTTCGCACAGGCCAGCAGCAGCACCGGCGCTTCGTCCAGATGCACGGCCAGGTGCGCGGCCGCGTTCAGCATGCGTTGCTGCGCCGGAGGCATGTCATCAGGGATGCCACGCTCGCCCATAAGCTTCTGCCAGGTATTCCAGTAATAGTCGCGGATAAAACGTTTCCGCTCGGTCTCGCGGACCAGGATAAAGGCCCAGTCCTGCATATTGCCGCCACTGGGCGCCCGGATACCGGCGTCAATAATTTTCTTGAGGGTTTCTTCCGGAATGGGGTCGGGTTTGAGTCGCCGCATCGCGCGGGTCGAGTACATGATTTCAAAAATACCGGCTTCTGTTGCTTCTGCCATTGCTCTCCTCCTTGTGGCTCTCTGGACTGTCGCTATACGCTCAAACCGTACAGGCCAGCCGCATTGCTTACCACCATTTGATAAACCTCAGGCTCGGGCACTCCCGCGAAGTCCTGCGTGATTTGTCGCTGCGAATACGGGAAAGTCCCCTCGGTATGCGGATAGTCCGAACCCCACATAAGCCGGTCCGTTCCCAACAGTTCTCGGGTCAGAATGCCGGCCCGGTCATCCTCAAACGTAGCCCAGAACTGCCGCTTGAAATACGTACTCGGCGCTTCGTCCAGCCGCGGCTCCATCCAGCGATGATGGTCGGCCCACCAGTGGTCCATCAGCCGCAGCAGGGCGGCAATCCAGCCGATGCCGCCCTCGACAATCACAAACCTGAGTTTGGGGTAACGGCGCGGCACGGCTCCCCAGATGAGATCGGCCAGGGCGTGCATGGGTAAGGAAATCTTGGTGTCCACCACCCCCATGCCCATGCCCAGCCGCTCAAACCTTGTGGCAAACGGCTCACCCGTGCTTGTCCCGGAATGGATGGACACGGGCAGGCCGATATCCTGAAGCGCTTCCCACAGGGGGTCGAATTCCGCGTGTCGGTAGGAGCGATCCGCAACCTCAGCCGGAATCGAGATCGAACGCAAACCCGGTTTGCGGGCAATGCGCCGCGCCTCTTCAATCGCCCACTCCATCGGGCCTTTCATGGGTAAAAACCCGGCCCCGATGAGCCGCTCCGGGGCCGCTGCGCAGAATTCGCTCAGCCAGTCGTTATACACCCGCCAACACGCCCGTTGGTAGGCAACATCGGGCGCGGTCCAGAACTGCAAACCAAAAAGACCGGGATAGATCACCTCGGCCTTGAGGTGGTCCATGTCCTGGTCCGCCAGACGGGCCTGGGGGTCCCACGCGCCGGGACGGGTTTCGCTGTGCCGGTGGCCGACCACCGTGGTAATCTCTCCGGCAATCTTGTCTTCCATGGTCGCGCCTTCAAGGCCGACCGGAAAGGGAGACAGGCCATCAATGATGTAGTAGTCGGCCTCCGGGCGCGACTCGACCCGTGGCGCCCGGTCACGAAAGCGCTTATCCATTCTGGTGGTCCACAGGTCCGCGGGTTCCACCACGTGGCCGTCGGCGGACACATAGCGCCCCGTCATCATATCGCCCTCCTCCATAATGCACTGGGCATACCGTGGGGTTTTGTCCTGTGTCAACCGCAGCCTTTGCTGCAAGCTTTACGGTATTGGGAGAGCCGTGGTATGGGAGGCGTATAGAGAGAAGGAGGGTCTGCCATGATTCGCCCCAAAAAAGTCGGTCATGTTGTGCTCAAGGCGTGTGACCTCGCCCGCGCCGAGCAGTTTTATACCGAGGTGCTGGGCTTTGAGGTTGTCACCCGGCTCAAACGGCCACGGGGCGTATTCTTCACCCTGGGTGAGCAACATCACGACCTGGCTGTCTTGGAGGTGCCGCCAGAGGCCGAGCCGGTGAAAAACAAGCAGGTCGGCCTGCACCACGTCGCCCTCCAGGTCGAGGACTTTGACGAGTTAAAAGAGAGTTATCGGACGCTCAAAGCCCACGACGTGAAGATCACCGCCACGATTGACCACGGCATTACCAAGAGCATCTATTTTCTTGATCCCGAAGGCAATCAGTTCGAGCTGTACTACGATGTTGGCGCAGATGGTCTGGAGCGCATGCGTCGCGGAGACGCCAACGCCCTTGATCCGTTGGACCTTGAAGCGTAAGGGCTCAGACAAGAACGCGCCGAGGTGAGTATGCCTGTCCCGATGCTGCGCCGCTTGCTTCTGAAGGGCTTTCGGAGTCTCCCATTGGAAGAGGTCGAGTTTGACAATCCAACTTTTCTGGTTGGTCAAAATGGCTCCGGCAAGAGTAATTTCGTCGATGCTTTCGCCTTTCTGTCTGAAGCAATGGCCTCGCCGTTACAAGCGGTGCTTGACCGCCGCGGCGGCCTCGCCGCCGTCGGCACTGTCCGCAGACGAAGGACTACGGAGGGTCGTCCGGCCAACCTGGGGCTACGGGCAGAGCTGAGAGACTTGGATGAGAAAACGAGGAGGGCCAGCTACGCATTCGAACTGCGCGCCCTGAAGGATTACGGTTTTGAGGTTGAGCGCGAACAGTGCTTTGTGAGGCGGCAGGACGGTTCTTGTCGTTGGTTCGATCGTTCCCGCGAAAAATTCCACAGTAGTGCAAAATTCCTGAGCCCGGCCCTGGAAGCAAACGCCCTTGCCCTTCCGTTGGTAGGGGGCAGCACGCAGTTTCGGGCAGTCCTGCGGTTCTTGGCTGAGATGCGGGTGTATCGAATCGAGCCGGCCCTGCTGCGAGAGATGCAGGACCCGGACGGAGGGATACGCCTGCGTTCTGACGGCGGGAATGCTGCCAGCGTACTACGCGAGATCGAGCGCAAGTCGCCGGACGACTGGGCCAGAGTCGTTGAGCTTCTTGAGTGCATTGTCCCCAAAACTGTCAGCGTCCAGCCCAAGAAGCACGGCAACAAGCTGACGCTGGAGTTCACGCAGAAATGGACGGATTCGAAGCGAGTCAAGTTCGAGGCGTTCAATATGTCTGACGGCACACTACGGGCATTGGGAATCCTCGCCGCGGTCTTCCAGCAACCGGCACCTTCGGTTCTCGTAGTTGAGGAGCCCGAATCCACGATGCACCCAGGAGCACTAGGCTCGATTCTGGATGTGTTGCGGCACGCCGGGCGCTTTATGCAGGTCGTCGTGACAACGCACAGTCCCGATATTCTCGACGCGAAATGGATCAAGGATCGTCACCTCAAGATCGTCAGTTGGGAAAAAGGAGCGACCCATATTGATCCGGTTTCCGAAGCTACGCGCGCAGCACTTGGAGAGCATTTGATGGGAGCTGGTGAGTTGCTGCGTTCCAACGCTCTGGCGGCTGCTGAGCGGCCTACTGGCGGTTCACGCAATGCGACGCTCTTTGAGGGCGATTGAGCGTGAACATCCAACCAGTTGTGGAAGGACACGGCGAGGTGGAAGCAGCGCCAGTATTGCTACGCCGTCTCATAGGAGAAGCGCAAGCCTGGGAAGTTGGCGTCAATCGTCCAATCCGAAGGAATCGCTCCCAGTTGGTCCAGAGGGCCGAGTTGGAGAGGACGGTTAGACTGGCGAGACTTCAACCGAACTGTAGCGGGATTCTTATCTTGTTCGACGGAGACGACGACTGCCCGGCAGAACTCGGCTCAAGAGTGCAGCAGTGGGCCGCGACGGTGTCGAGAGGGGTGCCGTGCGAAGTCGTCATGCCACACCGGGAATATGAAGCGTGGTTCCTGGCTGCAATCGAGTCGTTGCGCGGACTTCGAGGCGTCAAGCCTGACGCCCAGCCTCATCCGAATCCCGAAGCGCCACGTGGTGCAAAGGAGCAACTGGAAGCGAGGATGCACACCCGCGGAAGTTATATGGAGACGAAGGATCAGCCGGCGTTCAGCGCTCGGTTTTCTTTGGCTATCGCATATAGCCGATGCCGGTCCTTCAGAAAGCTGACGAAATCGTTCGGTGTGTTACTCCGCGAGGCGGGGCGAGACGTTGAGGATTGGCCTCCCGTTGCCTGGATGGAGAACGGTTAAGTCCGGCATCTTGCAGGAATAGGAGCCACTGTGCCTGTACACAAACCTGTTATTCACCATCAAGGCGACCTGGACTGGGAGGGCTGGACGGACCCGGACCTTGCCGCGAAGAGTCCGTGTCGCTGGAAGCTGCTCGTCACAGGCGAACGCGATGCAAGTAGCGGGCTCGTCAGCGGGATAGCGGAACTGCCGCCCGGCGCAGCGCTTCCCCTCCATCACCATGAACCTGAGGAAACCTATTATGTCGTCAGCGGTACCGGTCACGTTGCGATTGACGATTCCGAGGCATCCCTCGGCCCCGGCTCAGCGGTCTACATCCCGTCTAACGCGAAACATACCGTCCGCTGTACCGGCACCGAGCCGCTGGTTTTTGTATTCTGCCTTGCCTGCGACCGGTTCGACCAGAACATGTATCATTTCGATGCGTAAGGGATTAAATAACCGCCTCTAATTGGATGATAACGTTGTCGCGGTCGCGCAGAAAACCAATACCGTTATACTGACCATCCAGATAATTGTATTGCACGGTAAAGCGGAACGGGTCGCGGATAAACGTGATTTCAGGCTGGACCAGCCAGGACCCTTGCCAGTCGTACAAAAAGATCAGCTTGGGCTCGACCCTGCCCGAGAAATAGGCGGTTGAGATCAGCAGGGTTTGAATCAGTTGATGCTGGTCGATATTGACAAAGCTCTGATTGTCCCGGTTGGGCTCATAAATCGGCGCGGCAAAATGTCCGAATCCGTACGAGCCCGACACTGCCGAGACCGGCGTGTCGTTAAAATCCAGGATGTGCCGGCCAAAAATCTGGCTGCTGATGAGAAAGGACTCGTTCGGGTTCAGCAGGCTGATATAGCGGGTCATATCGAACCCGAGAGACCAGCGCACCACATCGGACCGGGTGATCTTATTCCGGTAGCGAAGCAGAGGACGGCCCGTGTCCGGGTCGGTGCCGACCTGTTGGAAGCCGGGTGTGATCCCACCCGTCAAGGCCGGCCCCAAAAGCTGGTCCGAGGCAGAATTGTGAAAAAACGGCTCAGAGTGGAAATAGGCGAACTCGCTGCGGAGAATGGACGAGATGCGGGGCACACCGAAGGTGAGCGAGCCGCCGCTGATCTGTATTTTCGGATACAGCGCCTCGGCCCGAAAGTGGTCGGTCAAAAAGCGACCCGTGTCGCCGGCCTGTACCGCGGCCTCAAAAGCGCCCAGGCTGACGGGTCGGTTGGTCGGCGTTACGATGCGCAGCACGGGCGTGTCCAGATAGGTGGCGTAGTGGGCCAGGCTGAACATGACCTCGCCCCACACGCCAACAATGCGCCCGCCCCCGCGCGCGTCCGCGAAATTCTTTGAGGGTTTTTTGATCAGACCGGTGACACCCGGCGGGTTGGGAGTAGACCAGGGGGAGCCGGTCGGCACGGGTGCGGCAATTTTATCGTCAAAGACCAGAAAGCCTTCGAGGTTGAGTTCGGACAGCGGACCCACGCCGCCAAACCCATACACCACCCGAGCCATATCGAGCGGCACCCGTCGCTCGTCAAGCGAAACCAGGAAGCCCCCAAAACCGGCATCGAGCGGATTGATCTGATCCAGGAGCCGAAACACATCGGTCTCGCCCCACGACAGGTTCTGGCGTCCGACCCGCATGAAGAACGGCCCATAGGCATAGTTCACATAGGCTTCAAACAAGCGATGCCGATGCCGCAAACGCTGGCGCGGGTCGGCATGACGACAGCCAAAGCGCCGAGGATGCGCCCGCTTTGCCTTGGTCGGTACATCGCAGTCCGCAAACAGCGGATAGCGCTCCCGAAAAGCCGCCGGGCCGTAGTCCCACACCCCGTCGTATTCTCCCCGGTAGGTCACAAAGTAGTCCAGGGTGTCCGCCCGCAACAGCCGCAGGGGGGCGAAGAGCGCTTGCAGTGGCGCCAGCAGTCCGGTCGTATTCCCCGCCACCAGGCCGGTCAGGTCGTGGCTCAACTCACCCTGAATAAAGGTCCGGTTCTGGAGCATATTCCAGTCGTTATACGGAGTCTGGAGGCGCGTATTCTCCGCCGCCCGCTCGACCGAAAAGGCGGTGCGGTTGTAGACGCGACCGCTGAAGCGCAGGCTTTCGTCCTGATCGAGAAAAACCGCCCAGGCCAGACCCGGCTGTACGCTCAGCAGCACGCCAACCAGCAGGCCGACCCACAACTTTTTTCCCGGCAGGCCAACCGGCATCTCAACGTCCTGTGGAATATGCATTCCTGCCTTACTTCCCGCGCAACATGAGGGTCATGACAGTGAACTGAGTCGGGGAGAGATCCCGATTCAGGAGAATCTTGGTGATCTGGAAATTGTTGGCCCGCTCAAGCTGGTAGTCAATCGAGCCCTGGGCGGCAATCTGCGCCACCCAGTCCTTATTGCCCCACGGGTTGAATTCGGGATGCCGGGCAACAGTCAGAAAGCTCCGCTTATGCTGTCCCTCGTGGTCATACGTAAAGGCAAATAAGGGCAGAGAGGTCTGAACATCGATATAGAGGATGCGCTTGCTGTACAGGGGATGAGAATTTTTCGGTGTAGCCTCAACCACCACGGCCCGGCGCAGTTCCCAGGGATCAACCAGATACCAATTTCCGCGCCCGCCCCAGGTGGGGGCACTGGCTCGGATCGGCCCCGGTGTCAGGACCGTCTGCTCGCGCAGATACTTCCAGTCATAGGCGTGAATATAGCCAAGGAAGCCGGAGCGGTCCTCAATCAGCACCACGCCCCGACCGGGCGAGATGTAGGGCATGTAAACAATTTTACGGGTCCGACGCGTCTCTGGATCATAGGCCCACTGGTCGTGTGGCAGGAAATCGTTGTCGGGCTGCACGGCCAGGATTTGATTCCCCTCGCTGTCGGACGGCGCCAGCATGCGGGTGTATTGTTTGGTGTAGATGCCGTGTTTCTCCCACCGCGGAAGGTTTTTGGCGCTGTCGGGACGATGCATGCCGTAGAGCGAGAAAAAGGCAAAGGTCTGCGAGCGTTCCACGTTGCCATTGCTGTTGACGAAGCTATTGACCGCCCACATTTGCGCGTCGTCGCCCTGGTCGCGGTAGCGCAGGTTCCAGGCCGCTTTCAGACCGGCCTGCGGGTCGTCGGCGTCGAGCACGGGAAAAGGCTGGCCGGCCACATAATTCTGGAGTTCGCCCTCCCCGACCACGACACCACGGTAGTGTTGAAGCGTTGCATCAATAAAGGACTGCCGGAGCGGCAGGTCCGTGGTCTCCTGCACGGTAATCGAAAAGTCACCCGCCGCCAGATAGGTCAGAATCTCCGGCGGCAAGACCGCCGAGGCGACTGAAGCGTTGGTGGCATCAAGTTTCAGGCCGGGCTGAATGCCCTCCACCCGTAGCGGCCCGTCTCGGTAGAGGGAGAAATTTTCAAGAATGCGCTCACGTTCGCCCTCTTGCGCCTGGGCAACCGGGGCAGAGGACCCGAACATGACCCAGGACACCAGGCAGCACAGGAGGATACTCCCTCCACGAAAAATACTTGTCACGCGGTTTCCCCTGAGAAAGCCCCAGCCCAAAAAGAGTAAACGTGTCCGGCATCTCATATCTATTGGAGGATACGTTTACTCTTTACATCCCCTCCGGGGCCGAGATACTGCTGGCCTTCGTTATCGAGCCTCTTTCTGCCTGAGAACGCGCAATTCCGCAACCGCTACCTCATAAAGGGCCAGACCGGCTTGCATCCCTTTCTCAGTCCCGTTAAGCAGACGGGGCAGTAGATTCAGACAGGAGGAAGGAAGCTATGAGTGCACAAGAGATCGAAGCGGCAGCCAGAGGGTTCTTTGACGCCTTTACGCAATTGGATGTGGAAAAGGCGATTGGCATGTTGTCCGAAGACCTGGAGGTGATTGACCACGTTCCCTATCGGTTTGACAGCAAGGCAGAGTTCGCCGACTTTTTGCGGGGGGCGATGGCAGGCATTGCCTCGGCCAACTCCGGCCTGCGCCAACTGTCCTGCCGAATGGTCGGAGACAGTGCCGGGGTGGCAAACGCCTATGACACCTTCACCGGGGTGGGCAAGGATGGGCAGGTCAGCACCTTAAACGGACGGACCACCCTCGTCTTCGGCAAAGAAGACGGCCAGTGGAAAATCGTCAGCGCCCACTTTTCTCCCCTGCCGACCCATTAGTTTCATAGCTCCCCTCCACTCGGAGGGGGGCACGGAGTTCCGAGATGGGTGCCCACCCTTCCCTCCCTGGAGGGGTGCCGCATAGCGGCGGGGTGGGTTTCCTGCCCCTTCTCTTCTCACCGCTCCAACGCCGTCACAATCTCCCTAAAACGAGCCAGCCCGGACTCCAGGTTTTCAATGATCTCGGCTGCCAGTTCATCCGGCTCGGGCAGGTTGTCGAGATCGGCCAGACTTTTGTCTTTGAGCCAGAAAATATCCAGGCTGGTTTTATCCCGAGCGAGAATCTCGTCATACGAGAACGCCCGCCACCGCCCCTCAGGGTTCGCTTCCGCATCCCAGGTTTCC
The DNA here is from genome assembly GCA_022824615.1 of Candidatus Binatia bacterium. Lineage (GTDB taxonomy): Bacteria > Desulfobacterota > Binatia > Bin18 > Bin18 > Bin18. The sequence goes on from JAJDZM010000082.1 coordinate 14,108, forward strand.
GTACGCTCCCAACGGTTTTGCGGGTGATAGCGCTGGATAAAATCCTGGAGGTCTTCAAAGCGCATGGGCTTTTTCTTGAGCGTGTGGTGGATATTGGTGCGATAGTCGTAGTACCAGACCTGCTTCGTCCAGGGATGCGGGCTGGCTTCGTGGTTGTCGAAGAAAATCACATTGGCCTTGACCCCTTGGGCGTAGAACACGCCGGTCGGCAGACGCAGGATGGTATGCAGGTCGGTGTTGTCCAGCAGCTTTTTGCGAATCGTCTCGCCGGCCCCGCCCTCAAACAGCACATTATCCGGCACGACAACGGCGGCCCGGCCGGTGGTCTTGAGCATGGTGCGGATATGCTGCACGAAATTGAGTTGTTTGTTCGAGGTGGTCGCCCAAAAGTCCTGCCGGTTATAGGTCAGATCGTCGGTTTCCTGCTCGCCCTCCTCGTTGGTGAAGCTCATGGAGCTTTTCTTGCCAAAAGGCGGGTTCGCCAGCACGTAGTCAAAGCGCTTAGCGGCATCGGCCACGAGCGAATCGTTGGGCGAAATGGGTACACCGCCATCAATCTCGCCAATGTTGTGCAAGAACATATTCATCAGACACAGCCGGCGCGTGTTGGCGACGATCTCGTTGCCGTGAAATGCCTCGTGCTTGAGGAACACCTTCTGTTCCCGGTCGAGTTGAAAGTTGTCCCGGTTGTTGATGAAGTCGTAGGCGGCCAGAAAGAAACCGCCCGTCCCGCAGGCCGGGTCGGCGATGAGTTTACCCGGTTCGGGTCGGACGCATTCGACCATAGCGCGGATGAGGGCGCGCGGCGTGAAATACTGGCCCGCGCCCGACTTGGTATCCTCGGCATTCTTTTCAAGCAGCCCTTCGTAGATATCCCCCTTTACGTCGGCACCCATGCTCACCCATTCGGTGTCGTCCACCATGTCGATAAGGCGGAACAGTTTGGCCGGGTCCTGAATCTTGTTCTGGGCCTTGGTAAAAATCTGGCCCAGCATGTCTTTCTGGGTGCCGAGCTTGCGAAGCAGGGTGACGTAGTGGCTTTCGAGTTCCGCCCCTTTTTTCGCCTTCAGGCTCTGCCAGTTATACTCGGCCGGGATGCCGACATCGCGGTTGTACGGTGGTTTGGCGTACTCGTCGGCCATCTTGAGGAAGATCAAATAGGTGAGCTGCTCCAAGTAGTCGCCATAGCTCACCCCGTCGTCGCGCAGGGTGGTGCAGAAACTCCAGACTTTGGAGACAATGGGCTGCGTAGTCATACTGCCTTCTTGATCCCCTCCTTGGAGGGAATTATATACGATATTACCCATCAAGGGAGAGGGGCGTCCGCACTCGCCCTCCTCCCTTTACCACCTATCTTACGAGGCCATTTTTGTGGTTCGGCGCTTGACAGCTCGGTTTACAGGTGTCAACTTTAGCGTAACAAGTGCACTAATCCGGTCCAATCCGGCTGATTCCAGTTTGCTCCTGGTCGTGTTGCTGCACTTGAATAAAAGGGGTGCACCATGAAGACTCAAAGGAAGGCATCACACAAGCGCGCTACTACGCGCAACGTGGGGGGGCATCCTGCTCGACTGATGCCTGAGTTGATTCCTGATACGCCGGAGAATATCGCCCATGCTTCGATGATGGGACCGCCGAAGAAGCAGTGGCGCTATCTTTGAGAAAGTGGACAGTAGTCCAAGAACCAGAAAAACGCGGTGTGGATTGGGCGGCTTGTGGATAAGTTTTCGACGGAAGAAGACTTCCTTCATGCAGTTCATACCCAAGCCGCAGATTCGGCGAATGTTATCTTTACACGGCATGCACGGGAGCGAATGGAGGAAAGGGAGATATTAGACGCCGACGTGCTACGGATTCTGCAAAGAGGCGACCTGAAAGGCCGGATAGAAAAGGAAAAAGAGGAGAACGGGTGGAAGTTGAAGATTGTCTATCTTTTGCGAGGAAACCGCGAAGCTGGTGTCGTGACCATAGTTTACTCCAATAGGCCAGAGTTGCGTGTAGTAACTGTGGAATGGGAGGACTTACCGTGAAGACCAAACTCGCTTTCCGACACAAGAAAGACGAAATCAAGGGACCGTATCGCTATACTGCGTGTGGTCTGGATAATGTCTACTTGCTGAATGGGTACGAGCTGTATCAGTTGGAAGATGGAGAAGGGGTGTCTGTACGAGACTTGGAGGATCTACACTGCGCTATTGGGCGCTGTCTGGCAAAGCAAGACGGGCCGCTCCAACCCAAGGAACTCCGTTGGTTCCGTTTGCATCTGGACTGGACCCAAGACAAACTGGCAGAGATCTTAGCATGTACGTCTGAGGCGGTAACACAATGGGAAAAGGGGGAATGTGCGCCATCTGAAAAGAACGATCTGTTTATCCGGCTGCTCTATCTGGATCATATTGATGATGGTGCCGGATTTCAGACTCTTCTCGAACGCCTGAGACAACCGGCCTCACAACCGCCGACTAGTTGGATGATGGATCAAGCCGCCGCCTAGCTCCTCTCTCCCGTTTTTCACCTTAAAGCCCGGCTGCTTAGCCGGGCTTTTTCATTACCTATTTCCCAACCAAGTCTTTGTATCGCAGCCGCCTATTCATCAGACCCCGTGCCATACACTCCATTTGCACGGCAGTATAGGGCGCGTGTTCTCAATTGATTGAGGTTGGAGGGGAGAAAGTTGAGATGGCAGAGGATTGTTTGAAGCGACTTGATCGTATTGAAACGGCACTTGTGTTTGCGTATTCGGCTTTAGCAAACGACCCGAACCTACGTCAAGGATTACAGAAACTCCTCGTAAAAGTCATCCAAGACGAAGATGCGGAGGATGGTTCAACCGCTCTTCCAAAAATCGACGGAATCACGGATGAGGTCCAACGCACGCTTGCGAGCAGCGCGGGCACGCTCTTCCACGACCTCCTCCGTGCTACGACGCTTCCTCGGAAACAGCCAACTCAGAGCGGTGAAGACTGAGGAGAGATATTTTTTTGCTTACCCATGATGGGTAAGATTGTATATAGTTCCCCTCCTTTGTTTGTCACAAAGAAGACTAAGCTCTTCAGTGTTAAGTGCGTTTCGCAATGACCCCTTTCACGCTTCTTATTGTACTCTTCATTGTCGCGTGGCCGCGTCAGGCCATCGCTGCCCCTCTCCCCCAGCACGATGTCTTACCTGGCGAGAATCCGACCGTGTGCGGGTCCCGGTGTGAGGAGCCGAATGCGCCCTGTTCCTATCCGGGTGACGATGGGGCGGTCCGCATTGAGACGGCACTGCATCAGAACGGGGGCATCTGCGTGCGGGTCGAGAACGCCACCGATGGGGCTCTCTTTCACGGGATTCCGGGTGCCCCGGGGCGGACCGACTTACGGGTGGAACGGCATGTCCGGGCCGGGCGGTGGCGGCGGGCCGCGCCGACCGTCCAATTATCCTTCACCCTCGCCTACCGGAGCCCGTGGCTTCAGACCGTCGCGCCCCACAGCTATTTCCATCCCTCGCTGCTCCTGTACAACCATCGGGACCTGCCACCGGGGCGCTATCGGGTCTGTTTCCGGTTCTTGCAGGGGAATCGCACAGAGACCCGGGTACGATGTGCACGGCCCTTTGCGGTGCCGCCCGATTAAACGTGCCTTTTTTCGGGATAGAGGGCGGTCATGTGACTTTGCTATACAATTCCCTCCCAAGAGGGGATGGGGTGGTGCAGAAGTCCCAGACTTTGGAGACGATGGGAGCGGTGTTTATGCTTTATATAACATATGGCGCGCGCACTCTAGGGAGGCGACATGGAAAAAGAAACGTATACCCCGTGGGACAGTGCCGAGTTTTTGGACGATGACGAAGCCCGGCTCGAATACTTGAAAGCCGCGCTCGAAGAAAACGACCCGGAATTTTTCGTCAAGGCGGTCGGCACCGTGGCGCGCGCTATGGGCATGACCGCCGTCGCCCAAGCAACCCACCTGGGCCGGCCCAGTCTGTATAAAGCGCTGTCCGGCGAGCGCGACCCCCGCATCGGCACGGTGATGAAGGTGCTGGGGGCGCTCGGGGTCCGTCTCACCGTCGCACCAAAAGCGGTGTGACGCCACACCTGCCACACCAAGACGTAGAAAGGGGCTCCAGCTATCAGATTCAGATGAACGCTGTTTTACAGGCATTCAATGGTACGCTGGAGAAGCGGAAAGTTGATGTTGATGGGTAGTTTGCCAGTCATGCCCTCGTCTTTCTCTTCTTTATTTTCTTGGCGTGGTTATTCTTCACCGCCTTCTCTCTTTCGGCCCTGATTCGATCCAGAAGAACTGACGCCGGTTCGTCGTTCGGGTCTTGTGAGACGAGTTGGCCGGAGAAGGCTTTCTTTAGGATCGATTGGCGAAGAGCATCGGTCTTTAGTAGCTGATTGTCAATCGCAACTCTCTGGTCGTCTATCACCGACAAGATTGCTTCAAGTCGATCAACAAGTGCTCGTTGCTCCTCTAACGAACACAAGGGAACGACAAGATTCTCAAGTGTCGTCAAGTTGATGTTTTTCTGCGCTGTTGCCGGTGCATACGCCTCAATCCGTGTGCGCACCGACTTGATGAATAGCTCTACGTATTCAGGTAAGACCAGCGTCTTCGCAGCAGTGAACCCCACAACACTGTCAGGAAAGCAGCCGTCAAATCCGAGAAAGGCGGTCTCGGCAATATTCGCAGCGATGGTGATACACAGCGTTCCTTCCGGCCAAAGCTTGCTTTGCTCAAGGCCACGTTCGCTGTAAGTCTGAGAGTATTCACGGATGATGCGACCAGCCGCCTTGACTTCCGCCGTCTGGATAAAAGGATATGGTCCCCCGAAGAGTTCTGGCGCATTGCGTGGCCTATGTTTCGATTTGCCCCGTCCCAGTTCGCCCAAGTTGGCCAGTAGGGTATAAGCGTAACCCTCGGGCAATGGCGGAAGCTCTGCTAGGGTGTCAGAGCCCACTAGAAGCGGGTCAGCCGCCTTCCTTTCGTGCTTGATACGAGCAATCAACTGCTCAGGCGTCTCAAGCTTGTCTTTATTCTCTTCGCGCCATTGCGCCGTGAGCTTGCCTTCGAAGGCGTGCTTGAGCACGGCCTGACGATAGACCTTGAGTTGCGCCTGAGCGGTTTTCAAGCTTTCGATGCCCTTGTCCAGTTCGGAAAAAAGTTCCTCGATCTTGGCGACGATGCGCTTTTGTTCTGCTACTGGAGGGACGATAACCGGAATAGATCGGGCGAAGTCTCTGGAAGAAATGCTCGCCTGATTCACGTGCTTCACACACCGATGAAGGTAGTAGCGAGCCATCCAGAGATAGTGAAGTTGATAGGCGCCAAACTCAGGCACGACGGCTGGATTAAAGCGCACTCTAGTCATGTGATTAGAGAACGCGAGACCTTGCGCGTGCGGCGGCTTCAACCGCATCCGGGTCCATGGCCTGCAGCAGGTCGTGGACAATCTGTGTCAGTGGCGTCCCATCCATTTTTTTCGTCAAGCGGCGCTCTTCCTCCGGGGTGAGTTGTTTGTTCAGACGCGCCAGCCGTCCGGCCAGAGAACTCAGGCTGTCATCGTCGTGCGCACCGAGCATGACGCCGTATCATAATACGGTTGGCCTCATTCCGATGATGGTTGCTCTGTTTCATTTCTTTGATGCCCCAAAAGAGTAGGAACAATTGGCCAAAGCCCACCACATACGCGGCTACCGCATCCTTCGTCAAGAACACAAAGACATCGCGCATAGAGTACCACGCCTCCTTACGGTAGTGTCTTCCGCTCAATCACGATTGCCTTATGCCTAACCACTCTTCAACCAGGACGGCAGATCGTCAAAGCCTTCATACAGTTGCAGTGTTTCGAGATCATAGGATGCATGAGCTTCTTCTCGTATGGGGCATCGATCAAAAATATGATCCCACATGGTATAAATGACGGTGGCCCCATCCACGCATTTCTCAATAGCTATTGCCGCATCCTCAGATGTAAAAATTCCTGATAGCCGTCCATTTCCCAATTATCCTGTGGTGGGCGGGGGAAATGGGGAATGGATCGGATGTGATTCGCTAATTGTTTGAGTTTTTTCTTTTGCATAGTGGCTCCTTCAATCGTGATTGGTAATCGGGATTTGATTTTGCTGGTGGTGAATCGTAAAAGAGGTCTTTGAGGGAGACACTCGGTTTGCGCTCTAAGGGGCGGCTCTCAGTCTTGAGCGACTTGGTGACGCCAATGGCATCAATAATCACAAAATGCGTCTTGTCACTCGTGGCAGACGGGGTGACTTTTTTGAGGTCGTCATGTCCGAGGGTTCGTGTCCCGCGCCCTTTCATCTGCTCAAAATAATTACGGCTTTTGACATCACGCATGAACAGCAGACATTCGAGCGGCTTGACATCCGTACCCGTGGCGATCATGTCCACCGTCACCGCAATACGCGGATAATAATCATTCCGAAAAGCGGCCAGGATCGACTTCGGGTCTTCTTCGGCTTGATAGGTCACTTTTTTGCAGAACGCATTGCCGGCGTCGAATTCCTCACGCACGATCTGGATAATGTCATCTGCATGACTGTCCGTTTTGGCAAATATCAACGTTTTGGGGATTTCTGTCCGTCCGGCAAAAATTGCAGGGCTCTTATCTCGAAAGGTCCGAATCACGTTTCTGATCTGGCTGGGATTGACCACATCTTTGTCCAACTGTGTGGCCGAGAAGTCTACATCCTCGTCCAGTTGTTCCCAGCGTTTTTTGCGCGTGAGCCGGTTTCGCTTATCCACATATTCCTGCGCCTGGATATGACCGCCCTGCTTGGTGATTTCAGTCTCAATGATGTACACATCGTGACCGACATTGACACCATCAGCGACCGCTTCTTCGTGTGAATATTCACTGACGATGTTTTCGTTGAAGAAGCCAAACGTGCGGCGGTCCGGCGTTGCGGTCAAGCCGACCAGAAACGCATCATAATATTCCAGCACTTGCTTCCACAGGTTGTAGATAGAGCGGTGACATTCATCAATGACGACAAAATCAAAGAACTCAATGGGCAGGTCGCTATTATAGACAACAGGCAACGGGGCTTTGGGCTGGGCGTGTTCAGCCGGATTGTCCTGCTCGGCAGCCTCGTCCAAAGGTTCGCCTTTGAGAATGGAATACAGGCGTTGAATGGTGCTGATACAGACCTGAGTATCTTTTGCCACATAACTCGATTTGAGCCGCTGCACATTATACAACTCGGTGAACTTCCGGCTTTCCTCGTTCGACACGTAGGCCCTGAATTCCTGCTCGGCCTGTTCACCCAAATTCTTTGTATCCACCAAAAAGAGCACCCGCCTGGCATCAGCGTGCTTGAGCAGACGATAAATCGCAGTAATGGCCGTGAATGTTTTTCCAGAGCCGGTTGCCATCTGGATTAACGCCCGTGGGCGGTTCTGCTGAAAAGAGCGCTCCAGCTTGGTGATGGCACGAACCTGGCAGTCTCGCAGGCCGTCTTGATTGAGGTCGGGCAGCTTCAACAACCGACCACGGAGCGTGGCGGGCTGAGTCAGCCACTCTTGGAGTACCCGCGGCTGATGAAAAGAGAATATCGGACGCGAACGTGGTTTGGGGTCACGTCCGTCACGAAAACGGGTCAGCACACCCGTGCTTTCATAAATGAACGGCAACGGCTTGTTCTGATTCACCCATTTGAGCTTGGCTTTGGCATAGTCGCCCGATTGCGTCTCCACCACGGTCAGGCGATGCCCTTCCTCCTCCTTTTTGGCTTCGATAATGCCAACCGGCTCGCGGTCAACAAAAAGGACGTAATCTGCCGGGCCAACGTCAGTCGGATATTCACGAACGGCAACCCCGAGGCCCGCGCTGAAATCGATGTCCTTTTTCTCTTGGACCACCCAGCCGGCCTGGGTGAGCAAGCTGTCAATGTTTTCGCGAGCAGCTTGTTCCGGGGTCTGGTTGGCTCTGGCCATGTCCGTGGTGGTGTTATTGTGGTTTTGGATGGGCGGGAGTGTTTATGTCGAGCAGAAGGGGAAACCCACCCCGCCGCTTCGCGGCACCCCTCCCGAGAGGGGATGTTTCAGCGCCCCTCGGGGGAGGGGCACGTGGCTGGAGAAGCGGGCTAGGCGGCTCCGGCGCGCAGCACTTGACCGGGCAGGTCACCGGTGTGCTGCTGGTCTTGGTATAAGACCTCACCGTTCACAATCGTATGCATCACTCCCTGAGCGGGGACGACCAGCCGTCGCCCACCACCGGGCAGGTCGTGGCGCATCTCGGGCCGCCTGGGCGAGCCAATCGTGGTGGCATCAAAAATGGCGATATCAGCGGCCATGCCTTCAGCCAGCACGCCCCGATTGGGTACGCCAAAGAACCGGGCCGGTTCGGCAGTGATGCGCTGGACCGCCCGCTCAATCGGCATGAGCTGTTTTTCCCGCACCCAGGTGCCGAGCAGATAGGTGCAGTAGCCGGCGTCGCACAGCATATCCACGTGGGCGCCACCGTCCGACAGTCCGATCATCGTGTTGGGATGGGTGATGAGTTCGGCCACGCGATTTTCGTCCGCGTTAAAGAGAGCCATGACGTACTGGATATTCAGATTGTCCTCAATGGCCAGATCGAGGAAAGTGTCCAGCCCGTCCTTCCCTCGCTCGCGGGCCACCTCGTCAACCGTTTTGCCCTCGTACTGTTTGAGCGCGGGATTGCTGACTTCCTGGATATCGACCCGGTCCCACTTCCCAGGAAAGACTCTGGGCTGCTCAAAGGTTTTGCGCCAGGCCTGGCGGAAGTCGGGGTCACGGTAGAGCGCGCTCTGCTCCTCTTCCGATTTATTAAAGGCCGGATTCCAGCACTCCAGATTGGCGAAAATGAACGGGTTGCGCAGGTTGACCTGCACACTGAGCGGCCGACAGGTGACCTGCGGCACGATCCCGCGTTGAATCAGAGACTCGGTCTGGCGGAGCGTTTCCATACAGACATCGGGCTGGTCGTCGCGTGACAGCATGGCCAGCCAGGTCACCGGACGATTGCTCTCCGTGCCCAAATGGTCGAGCAAGGCGTAGTCACTCTCTGTGACGACACCCGGCTGGTCGTTCAGGGCGAGTTCAATCGAGCCCCGGCCCAGGTCTTTGAGGACGCCGGCGTAGGCGGCCAGTTCATCAAAGCTGGCCAGGCGGCAGGCGAGCGGCCGGCCCTGATAGCCGATATGCTGCGGGCCGTTGGTGGTTGAGAAACCAAACGCCCCGGCCTGCATGGCCTCTCTCAGGAGGGCGGCGATCCGGGTTGTTTCCTCTGGCGTAGCGGCCCGCTCCATGGATTCTTCACCCATGACGTAATGACGAAACGGGGTCAGCGGAGCCATAAACCCGAGGTTGATCCCCGAGCCTCGCTTCGCCGCGGCATCCATATATTCGGGGAAGGTTTCCCAGTCCCAGGTCACGCCCTGTGACAGCACATCAAAAGGAATGGCCTCGACATTGACGAGATCCCAGGCTGCAATCTCGCGCACCTCGGGTTTGCACGGCGCCAAGCCCACGCCGCAATTGCCCATGATGACACTGGTCACACCGTGCCAGGACGACGGAGAGATGACCGGGTCCCAACAGATCTGGGCATCATAGTGGGTATGGTGGTCGATAAAGCCGGGGGTGACCGTCAGGTCGGACGCCTCAATGACCTTTTTTGCGCCGTCGCTGATTTTCCCAATTTCAGCAATCTTCCCCTCTGCCACCGCGATATCGGTCCGGACCGGCTGCGCGCCGCTCCCATCAACCACCGTGCCATTCTTAATCAGCAGATCGTAGGACATCTCTTTCCCCTCCCTGTATGGTTCCGAGCTTTTTAACGTGCCGTATCCCTATCCTGTTCCCTCGTGCGGGGTCAAGCGTTCCACTCCTATGAGGGCTTGACACACAGGCAGGAGAAAGCTGACAATCCTTCTTCTCCGTCATACGACACGTAGCCTCATACCGCTGGGAGGCGACACGCTGGAGAAAGGACCTTCAGAGCGATGGCAACCCCGGGCGCAGTCCTCCAGGAAGTCGAAGTCAAACTCCTCACCGAGGACGTGACGGTCTTCGACCAGCTCGCGGCCTGCTCCCAGTTCGGCCCTTTTTGTCTTGAACGCCGTCCGACCTTACAGTTGCAGACAACCTATCTGGATACAGCCGACTTCCTCATCGCCCGGCATGCGCTGGCCCTGCGTCTCCGGCGCATAGGGGACGATGGCTGGGAAGTCTCGACCAAAGGACAGGGACAGGTCAAAGGGGCTATTCACGCGCGCCCGGAACGGACAGTGGTCCTGCCCAGCGCACCGACCTTCCCCTTCGTCCCGCCAGAAGAATTAGCCGACGGTTTACCGACCGTCGCGGCCGGCCAGACGCTGGCTCCCATTCTGATTTCCGAGGTGGAGCGCCAACGCCTGGCCATCAAGCGGAGCGCTGAACCACAAGCAGAGGCACTGGCAGAGATAGCGCTCGATACGGCGCGCTACCGTGATCCGAAAGCGCCGGAGCGGACCTTTGCTACGTTTTATGAAGTCGAAGTCGAGTTGGAGACCGGCACGCAGGATGAGCTGAGACGGATCAGTCGTTTTCTCCAGGAGCGTTTTCCCTTACATCCGTCACGCGACAACAAGCTGCACCGCGGGCTGGCCCTCTTATACGGTCCAGGGGTATGGAAAGTCCCCTATGCAAGCCCGCCACAATCAGGCGGGTGAGGTCCGTGAACCGTCCTCTTGAGCCTTTTGTTTCATGACCACGGAGCGACCTCGACGATAAAGTCCGTAAAGGTTGTATGGACTTGCGCGCGCAGTTGCTCCTGCCGCGCTTCAAAGGTCTGCGTCAGGAGATGGACTGCGGTATCAGTGCGGTGCCGCTGGTCGGACGAACCCGGCACTGCACGGGCGAGTTCTCGCAGCATCTGCCGCTGGACATCGAGGTCGTTGAGTTGACCGAGTACATCCTGGAGGATACGCAGCCGTCGGACCGGTTCCGCCGTCATCTCCCGGGGAAACGCGCTGGCAAAAAACTCGAACATATAGCGCAGCTTCTTGCAGGCGATACGCAGTCTATGCAGGTGCTCGGGGGTGCTGTCCCTGAGAGTGTCAGGCGGTGCGGCGCTGAGCATCCGCCGACACTGCCCGCGGATGGCTTTTCGGACCAGCTTGTCCAGCTTGCGTTCTGCCTGCGGCCCCCTGGTCTTCGTCTCCGTTGTCGCGCTTTCCCAGCGCTGAAGAATGGCCTCAGACTGCGGGGTGTTCAGCGCCTCTACCAGCCGGTGATGGGTGGCATAGCGTTCTTGCTGAACGGCGCGAAAGAGTGGCTCCATATCCGGTCGCAGGTCTGACGGCACGGCGGCCAGATAGTCGGCTTGCTGGAGCAGCAACACGTCCAGGTCGCGCAGGTGGTTGGTCAGGCTACCCAAAAAAGACAGGTCCTTGCGCAGGTGTTTGGTCAAGCGCACCGGAAGCACCTTGGGCAGTTGGCCGAGCAAGGATCGGGCGCGCCGAACGGCGACGCGGAAATCGTGCAAAGACTCGGTATCGATATCGTGAAGGATACCCGGCCGGTTCTGTCTGACGATGTCGAGCAGAAAGGCCAGAATCACGCGCACCGCATGCTCAGCCCGCATGTCGGGCTCGAAGGTGAAAGCAAGTTTCGCGGAATACGCCCGAGCCTGCTGGACGGTGTACAGGGCGGCCGCAGGACCGCTCGGGGAAACCGCTGTCAGACCCAAGGAGTCCAGCCACGCTCGCAGTTCACCCGCCACGGCCGACCCGGCATAGGTTGCAACCTCGATCTGGGCCGGAAGCGGGACGATTCGTCCGTAGTCTTTGGCGGCGCCTTCTTCAAAAACAATGTGCGCCACCGGTCGATAAGGAGCCGCCTGCTCAGCCACCGTAAAATATGCGGCGTGCACGACCCCTCGCTCCATAAGCGCGCGGATTGAGACCAGCGGCAGGAGTTGCGCTTTGAGGGGACTCTCCGTCCACTTACTGACATAGGGCGGGAGCGCCGAGCATGACGTGCGTTCACTCACCGGACGGTTGTCCAGCGACCAGAGCGCAACCGTATCGTGCGCCTGACACAATGCCAGCCCACGCCGAAACAGACGCCAATCAAAAGTGTCGAAATAATGCCGCGTCTGGATTCCTAAGGAGGCGAGCGCAACGGGAAAACGCGCCTGCAATTGACGCAGAAACTGGTCCTGAGTCGTGCTCTCTGGCAAGGTATAGCGAGCCCGCGCACTCATGCCCGGCTCTGATCTGTTATGAGACATATCCCCGCGCATCCCTTGTAGTATAGAGACCTGTGGAGACTAATAAAGATGGCCCTGAAAATGGATGCGCACCCCGGCACCTATGCCCTCCTCTTGCAAGCGGACCGGCGGCAGACCGTCCAGGTTGGGCGGCTGGGCCAACTCGCCGTTGAGCCGGGCTGCTACGTCTACGTTGGCAGTGCCCTGGGACCGGGAGGCGTGCGGGCGCGGGTCGGTCATCATTCTCGGCTGGCGACCCGTCCGCATTGGCATATTGATTATCTCCGCCGGGCTGCCACACTTCGGCACGTCTGGTATTCCTACGACTGCGTTCGCCGAGAGCATGCCTGGGCTGATATTTTCGCGCGCATGCCGGGCGCATCGATTCCCCTTCCCGGCTTTGGTGCGTCCGACTGCGCGTGTCCGGCCCACCTGTATTTCTTTTCGCGTCAACCCAGGCTGGACAGCTTTCGACGCAGGTTGCGAGTTGCTCTTCCGCATCATGGTCGAGTGGATCGCGTGAGTGCGAAAGGAACAGCGCGTCTTGTCTGACGAGCCCGGACTGATCTATAGAGAAGCGGGGATAAAGGATAGCGATCATGGGTGCACGCACGGGAGCAGAGTTTATTACGGGGCTGCGCGATCAGCGCGAGGTCTGGCTTGGCAACGAACGTGTCGAAGATGTCACCACCCATCCGGCCTTTCGAGCTGCGGTCGAGAGCGTTGCGCGTTTATACGACATGCAGCACGACCCGGCCTATCGGGACACGCTGTGCTACCCCTCGCCGACAAGCGGCGATCCGGTCGGTCTGTCGTTTCTGATCCCGCGCACGCGGGACGACCTCGTGCGGCGGCGGACCATGAGCAAGGTCTGGGCGGACGCGACCTGCGGTATGATGGGCCGCAGTGCGGACTTTCTCAATGCCATGGTCACCGCCTGGGCGGCCAAGGCCGACTATTTTGCCCAGCAGAGTCCGGAGTGCCAGGAACGCGTCTTGGACTATTATGAGCACTGCCGCGAGCATGACCTGTTTCTCACCCATACCTTGGTTGATCCACAGGTGGACCGCTCCAGGAACCGGGCCGAGCAGGACGACCCCTATCAGTGTCTCGGGATTGTCGACGAGACCGCCGAGGGGTTGGTGGTTCGCGGCGCGAAAATGATCGCCACGGCCGCGCCGTTCGCCGATGAGATTCTGGCCTGGCCCTTTCCGCCAACCCTGACCGCGGCAGAGTCCACCTACGCCATGGTCTTTATCATCCCGGTAGCCTCGCCGGGGCTGAAAATTCTGTGTCGCGAGTCCTTTACCCGGCCGGGTGCGGTCGAGGATCATCCGTTGAGCGCCCGGTTTGACGAGATGGACGCGGTCGCGGTTTTTGATGATGTGGTTGTCCCCTGGCAGCGCGTTTTTCTGCACAAAGACGTCAACCTGGTCGGCCAGATGTATACCGGCACCCGCATTCGCGAATGGACGGCCCACCAGACCAATACGCGGCTGCTGTCCAAGCTCGAGTTTGTCTACGGCACGCTCAGCCTCATGGCCGAAGCCATCGGGGTCCAGGACAAAGCTGTTGTCCAGGAGACCCTGGGCGAGGCCGCCAGCTACGTGGAAATTATCAAATCCATCCTGCTGGCAGCGGAACACGAGGCCGAAATTGACCCGACTAACGGGGCCATCTACCCGGCCTTGACACCCCTCCAGGTCGGACGGGCCTGGGGACCGCGTATCTATCCGCGCTTGATGGCCATGATACGTCGGATTGGCGCGGGCGGGCTAATGCAGTTGCCGGCGACATTCTCGGCCTTTGACGGGCCGACCGGTCCGGACCTGGAAAAATACTATCGTGGCGCCCATATCCCGGCCCAGGACAAGGTCCGGCTCTTTAAGCTGGCCTGGGATCTGGTTGGCTCCGATTTTGGCTCACGGCACGAGCTGTACGAAATGTTCTACGCCGGCGACCCCAGCATGATTACGGCCAGCCTGCATCGGGACTTCGACACCGCGCGGTGTACGAACCGGGTCAAGGCGTTTCTGGGTATGGGGGAGTAAAGCCCTAGATCGGTATCGCCAGCAACTCGCTCAGGGGATGATGCTATAGTGCAGCGCGTCATCACGATTCTATCAGGTATAAACTTTTGGAAGATCGTAACATTGAGATTAGCGTAGAGAGTGAGGCCGGATTCGCAGCACAGCTATGATACAAAAAACGGGATGACGCCCTGAGAATAAAGTACGCAATGAACCCTCAAGTCGCTTTGTACTTTCGCAAGGAATTCCGCGAGGCCAGATATGCCGCCCTAAAAGACGCGGAGGGCTATCAACGAGTCTTGTTCGTGTTGGAGCGCCTCGGAGCGTATATGGTCGAAAAAGGCTGTCATGAAGAACACGAGCACGAAAAGGCAGATGGTCTCGGCGATTACAAGAATTGTATAACCGCCCTAGTCAAAAAATATCATCCTTTGGAAAAAGACCGTAAAAGACAGCCCAGTACGTATAGAGACTGTCATACTGCGTTCGGCAGTTTGTACGAGATGGTTATGCACGGTAGAAATGACGCTCTGCATCAGGGCGCTTTTGGGCGGATTCTCACCTTACATCTTGTGCAGCTAGCTCTGTTTTTGGAGGATACATTAATGACCATTATGACTGGCGAGATAAAAAATTATATGACACGAAATCCCATGTGTGCGAGTGAATGGCAGCCGGTTAGTTTTGTTCGTCAGATGATGCTTGCGAACTCGTTCACGTACATTCCTGTGTATCTGAAAAGGGGGGATGCCGAGAGAGAAGAAGCGGCTTGGTATATAATTACTGATTGTGATGTTGCAATGTACCTCCAGCCCTTTAACAGCGATTGCCGAGCAAGACGGCTAACTAAATCAATCAAAGACGCAATTGAGTTGGGCGAGATGAATATAGAGAAAGCGGTTACTGTTCCCCCTGATAGGCCTGTTCGGGCTGTATTAAAACTTACCGAAGGGAAGAAACCGGTATTAGTAAAACGCGACGATTGTAATGAATTGCAGGGTATCGCGACTACATTTGACTTGATGTAAGTCTATTCGACCTGAAGAAGTTGCCTTGCCTTTCCACGCAGCTCCTCGTCGCAACACCACTTGTGGTTTTTCTTCCATCTTTCTATCACCTTCACCTTCTCCTCAGACCATTGGAATTGATCTCTCTCGGGATCATCCGCCGCTTCCTTGCAGTCGTCCCAGACTTCACTAAACGGGAACGCTTCCATTTTCCTCAGCCCAATTTCTGCGCAAATCTTCTCGTTGCCTAATCCCCTCATGCACCCTTCTATAACCTTTCTCGTTTTTAGCATCCGAATTCCCTCGTTGGTCTGTAAACAGTACAACATCTCCCCTGCATTATCCTGAGTTGGCGTAAAATGCATATGTTCACGCCCGTTGAAATCTGTCCACTTCACTAGATTTCCGTTTACCATTCCTTCATTCCATTCTGCGTCAGCCCTCCCTACCAGGGCTATAGCCATCCCCAATACTAACAATAACTTTCTCACCCTAATCTCCTCATCCGTGGCTCGATTCATCCATCGATTTTCAGAGGCGTATGGCGTGCCAGCACCTCGAAGTCGATGTCCTTATGAAGAACGGTCGTATCGGTGCGAATGGCAACTGCCCCGATAAGACAGTCAATGAGCTTGCGAACGGTTTCCCCTTCTTGCCGACAGTATCGATAAAGAACAGCCGCCTCGTCGTAGTCCCTTGAGAGCGTCGGCATGAGGACTGCGCGCGCAAGTAACCGGCGAAGGCTGTGCAGGTGCCGCTCATTCCGTGCGCCAGCGAGCACTTCCATCCGGACCGCATCGCAGATCGCGATTTCGCTTTCGAGCAGCGCCTCGACTCGATTGCAGACAGGTGAGCCAGTGTCTCGAAGGAACTCGACCCAGGCGGACGTATCTATCAGAATCACGTTGAGCGACCAGACCGCATTTCGTCGAGGTCACCATCCCAACCCGACCCGCGAAGCCGTTTGGCTTCATCAACGTCAAGGGGTTCCGCTGCAAGTGCGCGAAGTGCCAGATTGATCGCCTCGCGCTTCGAGGTCAGGCGATAACGGCGCATGATTTCGGCGCAGGCCTCATCGTCGATATTTACGTTCGTGCGTGACATACACCTTGTATACACCACTATCGAAAGGGAGCCAAGGGCATGTTGCAGACGGAAGAATTCTATACCGGTGTCGCCAGCAGCTCGCTCAGGTGCTGGTCGATCTGTTTCAGATAGTCCGGCTCGATGCCAAACAGCCCGAGGTGGCCGTAGATGCTGTGAAGCACCCGGAATTCGCTGTTCGGAATGAGTTGCTGTTCGGCTTCACAGTCGCGCGGCGGGAAAAACATGTCTTCGTCAATCGGCATGACAAACACTTTTGCCCGAATCCTCTCAAGCGCCTGTTTGAGATCGCCACCGGTATGCCGGCTGACATCTCCCCGCTGCCATTTCCAGGCCATGCACAGCAGGTTGTTCGGATCCATGGGCAGAAAATAGTTCTCAACAAAACCGACCACAAAGTCTTCGGTGGAAGAGAAGCCCAGCTCCCGCCAGGGTTCCTGCTTGAACAGCTCGGTACAGAAGCCCATCACTGACCACAGGCGGGCCTGGCGACGCAATCCGACCTGGACCGCGTGCGGGTCGGTGTACCAGCCGTTATTCCAGGCCGGGTCCGAGGTGATGGCCTCGTTTAGGGTCTCAACGTACAGAAAGTCGTGCGGTGTATTCTTGGCCGTGCCGGCCAGCGGGGCCGCGCGCTTGACCATATCGGGATAGCGCACCGCCCACTCATAGGTCTGTTGGGCACCCATGGAGCCGCCACACACCAGTTCCAGGCGTTCAATACCAAACTGTTCGGTTACCAGCTTATGCTGGGCGCAGACATCGTCGCCGATCCGGATACGCGGGAAACGCGCCATATTGAACGGAGCGGGCGTATTGGACGGCGAACTTGACAGACCGTTGCCGAGTTGGTTGGCGATAATAACGAAATACTTGTCCGGGTCGATGGCCCGGCCTTTGCCCACGTGGACGTCGGCCATGATCTTGCTGGTTCCCGAGTACCAGGTCGGCATGAGGATCGCATTGTCCTTTTGGGCGCTCAGCGTTCCCTGAGTGGTATAGGCGAGCTTGCCGTCGTGCAGGGTTCCACCTTCTTCCAGGGAAAAATTACCGAGCTCGAACAGCTCAAACGGCCCGTGGTTCTCGTGCGAGTAATAGTCGTTGAATACGCTGGCCATGCTCCGTCTCCTTGTCCGCTGAGCGTGTGTTTGAATCAGCCGTCTGGTTGGGGTATAGCTGATTCGGACGGAAAGCCCAAGGGAAATACAAGAGAGGGAATGCCTCACTTTGCATATCCCCCCTCACCCCAGCCCTCTCCCTCCAGGGGAGAGGGAGCAGACATTCCCTCCCCCTGGAGGGGAGGGGGGCGCTGAGCCGGCAGTTGGCAGGAGGCAAGTGAAGCGGGAACACCGGAAGAAACCATGTCACACGACGTATCCACAGATGGCCTGAACGCGGAACTCGACGCCATCGAATACTACTTCGAGCAGGGCGTCACCGACGGGCTGCCCGTTGTCCCGCCAACGGAAGAGCGGATGCAGCTCATGCTGGCTGCCACCTCGCAGGCCGCAGACGAAGTGGTCGCCCTGGTGCCGCCCAATTTTGGTGAAGCCTCGGTCGAGAAGATCGCCGTGAATGCGGTCATGGCCGGCTGCAAGCCGGCATTTCTGCCGGTCGTGATTGCCGGTGTTCGGGCGATGTGCGACGAACGGGCCAATCTGCACGGCGTGCAGGGCACGACCCACACGGCCACGCCGCTGTTTATCATCAACGGCCCGATCCGCCAGCAGCTCGATATCAATTGTGCGGCCGGCGTGTTTGGTTCGGGCTGGCGGGCTAACGCGACCATCGGCCGGGCGCTGCGCCTGATCATGATTAATATCGGCGGCGCGCATCCGGGTGAGATCGATAAGTCCACCATGGGCCATCCCGGCAAATACACCTATTGCATTGGCGAGTACGAAGAACAGAACCCATGGGACCCCCTCCACGTCGAGCGCGGCTACGAGCCGGAGCAGAGCACCATCAGCGTCTATTGCTGCGACGCCCCGCAGTGTGTCAGCAATCACGGCAGCCGCACGGCGCGTGGTATTCTGGATACCCTCGGTGCCAGCATGGCCGTCGGCTGGAGCGATAAGACCTATCTGGCCGGCAACTATATTGTCGTGCTCGGCCCGGAGCATGCCAACAGCATTGCCGCGGATGGCATGAGCAAACAGGACGTCAAGCGCTATCTGTACGAGAACGTCCGTCGGCCGCTGCACGAGCTCCTGCCCGGACCGGACGGCAGTGAAGGTGTGAAGCGGGACAACCTGCCCGGTTGGCTGAACACCGCGGACGACTTCAGCCTGATCCCGAAAGTGTCCTCACCGGACGGTATTATTCTTGTCGTGGCCGGTGGGACGGCCGGACGCTTTTCCGTGCATATGTGCGGCTGGGGTGGCGGTGCCGGGCGGAGTGATCTGGTGACCGTACCCATAGAGATGTAAACCCCCTCAAGAGGAGAACGACATGCCAAAACTCTATGACCCGACCGCAGCCTCGAAACAGGCCACCGCGGCACTCGCGGCCCGTTTACCGGACTTGCACGACAAGACAGTCGGTCTGCTCGACATCAGCAAGGCCAAGGGTAATTTTTTCCTGGATCGTGTGGAAGAAATGTTGACCACGCACTTTCAGCCGCGCGCCATCGTCCGGCGCATGAAGCCCACGTTTGCCCGTCCGGCACCGGATAACATCCGCCAGGAACTGGCGCGGGAGTGCGACGTTCTGATCGAAGCCCTGGCGGATTGAGGGTCGTGTACAACGTGCAGTGTGCACGACGGCATCTTTTTTGAAAAAGCCGGTATCCCCTCGGCGGTGTTTGCCACGACCGAGTTTTCCAATGCCGCACTCGCACAGGCCAAGGCGCTCGGCATGCCGGATTTCACGGTCATCCTGGTGGAGCATCCCATTCAACCGCTCACACCGGAAGAAGTTCACGGACGGGCCGAGGCCGTGTTCGACCAGATGGTTGAAAAGGTGACTGAGTAAGCTTCTCGTCTCAGTAAAACCGGTCGTCCGAGCTTACCCAGCCAACGGGATGATGCCCATCACCACCGGTTCATCACTCACCACTCGCGTGGTATGCCCCTGACCGGTCGTGTCTTCAACCAGGCGGGCGTCGCCGGGGCCAAAGCGCCGGGTGGTGCCGTCGCCCAAACCGATTTCCAGTTGACCGGAGAGAAGAATGACGTACTGTCGGCGCGGTGCGGGGTGCCAGTCCATAAAGGTCCCGACCGGCACTTCCACAAAAGAGATATGTGACGTGGCCTGCGGTTTGGTCAGGCCTGGATGTGAGGCCAGGCTTTGATCTTCGAAATGCGATTGGCTGTCGTCCCCGGTGTACAGACGATAGAGTCCCACTGTGTTTCCCCCTCCCTACTCCACGTCCGTAATCACGAAGTTCTGACTGGTTTGCTGCCACTCCAACCGGGTACTCTGCCCCGGATACGGGAAGTCCTCCGCCACACATTCCCCCTCAACCCCCCGTAGAAACTCCTGCTGATCCCCCTCGCCCACCGTCGTCACCTGTACCGTTGCCCGGCCCAGTTCAAACCCATCCACAAAGGCCGTGACTCTGTGCACCCCAGCGCCCACCCGGTTCCAGTTGACTAACAACACAAACCCATTGTCCGCGTCCCCACAGGTCTCCTGCGTGTCCAACCGCTCCATGCCATACATCGCCAGGTGCTGCTCAACCTCTCCCCTCGCAGGCTCAATCTCGATCTCTACCTGCTCGGCGTCGCACACCCAACCCCACAGCGCCCTCACTCCACTCTGAAACGAGTGCGGACCCGGATTCTCCAGCACCCCCACCAGATCCCCTGGACCCTCCGGGCTCGGATAAAACCCCGAATTGACGACGAAGCTAATGAGGAATTCGGTTCCGTCTCTTCTCCGGAATGAACCGGTGAATATGCGGGCGTAGCCCACCTTGGGGACTTCAGCGCTGTCGAAAGCGTCGGCGGGGTTGTCGAAGTAATACTCCCAGAAGCCGCCTTCCGGGCTACTTTCCGCCGCGGCGATGAGCTGATCAAAGATGACTTCTCCGGTCGCGATGTCGCGGGAAATCCCTGCTTGTCGTAGCTCGAACCGGTCCGGAAACGCGCCGTGAAACAGGATGAGATTGGTGGCACGGTTTGTGACGCCGACGTACACGGGGCCGTGTCGCCAGGGCCCGTTCGGATCCCGCAGGACGTTCTTTGCTTTCAAAATATCGCCATTCTGCTGCTGTGCGAGTGCGAGAAGGAACTCTCCTGCTTGCGTGACGAAGGCCTTCAAGCTTGCACGGTCCACCACGTCCCTGGCCGTAACGGCCGGGTCGCCGGGATCGATATCTTCCTCAACCAAGTGAGATGCGTTGAGATCGAATCCCACGAGCAGCACGACCGGACTCCCGAATTTGGCCGAGACATAGACGGCGGCATGGCCGGAAGCGCCGGGGATACCGGGTACGTCGAACGGGCCGCCCTCCCCGGCGGTGGCATCCTCGAAGGCGGCCAGGGCCGCAGCAGGGTCGGTCAGGACAGCCGGGTCGATTCCCAATGCCTCAAGGATCGCTCCATATATCGCAGGCCTGAGTTGCCGGCCCGACAAGGACATGTCCTTCGCGTGAACGAACACCCGGCCGTCGATCCTCAGTTGGATAAGGTAGGTGGAGCCGGAACGGTACACACTCCCCTCTTGTCTGATAAGACATCCAACATACAATGTCCGTTGCGACGGCGTTGTTGTTCCCTGGCCAAACTGATCTCTTACGGCCAGCGTGAAGTCCATCAGGCTCGCGCTGCCGTCTTCCACTTGTGACGCCGTCACGCGCGGGTCCGCAGGCGGCGTCACGCCGGTAGGCAGTGGGCAGTCGAGCTGCGCCTGCGCCAAGGCCGGGCGGGTGTCGGCAAAGACACCGACCAGCATCAGCAGGCCGCCCGTGAGAATCTGTAATGTCGAGGTCAGCCCTGTTCCGGTTCGCATCTTCAAATCCTCCTCTCGGCTCCCGGGCGTGCCGCTGACACGTCCACGAAGGTCCGCCCGTTCCTATACCCGACAAACGCCCGGCTGTCACCATCACTAATGGGAGGAACTACGGGGTTGGCTGCCGACTCTTCGCCCAGGCCGCCATGCCCCCAAACAAGTCGGCAAAGCTCGGCGCAGCGGTCTCAGCGCCGAACTCGCGGTAGAGCGTGTTGACGTTTACGACAATGCGCTCGGCATCCCCCCATGCGGCGTAATCGTGCAGCGCGATATCATTGGCCGCTTCGATTGCAGACAGGCCGGCGTCAAAGCGTTTGCGGGTTTCCTCTTCGATATATTGCAGATAGCCCCTGACCGACTCGACGCCACGCTTGTCGGTGATCGGCCCATGCCCCGGCACCACGGTGTCAACATCCAGGGCAAGCATCAGCTCACACGCCTTGATCCAGTTGGCTATCGGTCCGTTCCACATCAGGGGTGTCCCATCAATAAAAAGAATATCTCCGGTAAAAATCGTCCGCTCGCCGGGCACATAGACCAGGACATCTCCCAGGGTATGGGCCGGGCCGACCTCAATGAGCTGAACATCCTTGTCTCCTACCTTGAGGTCGAGTCGTTTTTCAAACGTGCGCGAGGGATGGGTGGGGATGATATCGTCAAAGCGGAACGCGCCGAGAATCCGGGTGAGATACTCGCCCAACTCACCCATATCGGGAGCGGCTTTCATCATATCGGCGAGACGGCTGGGCGGGAGTTCTTGCATCTCTTGCGCACACGCCTTGGAGGCAATGATCTGCGCGCCGTGTACGAGCTGATTGCCGAACCAGTGGTCGCCGTTGGCGTGGGTATTCACCAGCGTATCGATCGACTGCGCGGCGCCGGTCGCGTCTTGCATAACCGCCAGCATCTCCCGCGTGAGAGCAAGGTCAAAGAGCGTATCAACCAGCAAAGACTGATCTCCATCCACAACCAGCCCGGCATTGCTCCAGCCCCACGAACCGTCGGGCAGAAGATAGGCATACAGGCCATTCCCCAAATCGTGCAGTCCTTTGGCATAGTTCCATTTCGGCATGGGTGTTTCCCTCCTTGCGTGTGGTCTTAGCAGGTGTCGGCTGAGACGAGTAGAGTCGGTCGTAGCGCGCTATCAGCGTGAGACTGTCTGGCGCCACTTCCCTTTTACACACGGACGCCTGCCTGATACAGCAGGACGGGCAGAGATTGGCAGGGCGGTGAGAGATGAGCAGGACGGATAAAGGAGCATAGGCATGGCAGATTTGATGCAGGGTAAAGTCGCCCTTGTTACCGGTGGCAGTTCGGGTATTGGCCGCGCTACTGCGCTGACCTTCGCCCGGGAAGGGGCTCAGGTCGTGGTGTCCGATGTGGCGATTGAAGGCGGGGAAGAGACGGTCGGTCTCATACGGGAGGCCGGCGGTGAGGCGCTCTTTGTCAGCGCGGATGTGTCCCAGGCCGTACAGGTCGAAGCCCTCGTTGCCAAGACGGTCGAGACCTACGGACGGCTGGACGCGGCCCATAACAACGCGGGGGTTGAGGGCAGCTCGATGATGACAACCGACTATACGGAAGCGGATTGGGATCAGGTAATTGCGATCAATCTGACCGGCGTGTGGTTGAGCATGAAGTATGAGATTCCGCAGATGCTCACCCAGGGCGGGGGCGCAATCGTCAACACGTCTTCAGCCGCCGGGCTGCTCGGCTTCCGCAGAGGCTCGGCCTATGTGGCCAGCAAGCATGGCGTGCTCGGCCTGACCAAAACCGCGGCTCTGGAATACGCCAAGTCCGGCATTCGGGTGAATGCCGTCTGCCCCGGCGCGATTGATACGCCCATGATGGGCCGGCTGACCGATCACCGTCCCCACCGGGCCGCAAAGATGGCCTCTTTTGAACCGGTCGGTCGCATGGGCAGCCCCCAGGAAATCGCCGAATCGGTGGTGTGGCTGTGCTCGGACGCGGCCTCGTTCGTCACCGGTCATGCGATGTCCGTCGATGGCGGCATGGTTGCCCAGTAAAGATATGCTAGGACGCGGGCCGGGCGGTCCGTTCTATCAGGGCCTCTAACGCCCGCATGGTTTCGCGGTGTTGCTCGGTCGTGTCTTGCCGTTGCTCTTTGAATGCCGCCATAACTTCGTCGTGCATCTTGTCACGTTGACTGGCAGCCTTTCGCATGACCAACAACCCGCCGGCAATAAGCGCAGCCTGAGTCAACCCAACCCCCAGGGCAATAAGATTCCCTGTTTCTCTCAAGGCAATAATGGCTGTTTCATATTCGGTCATATCTTCCTCTTGCTTTCTCATACCTCACACAGACCTCTTGGGCAAACACCAGAAAACAGAGACCTGTTCTGCTTCTAGCATTGAGGAGAACGGTCAAGTATATCAATCCCCTATGAAAATATCCCTTTGCAAGAATAAAGGAGGACAGCATGGGAACGCTGACAAGCGGTAAAGTCGCCCTGGTCACCGGGGCCAGTTCGGGTATCGGGCGGGCCGCGGCCCAGATATTTGCCCGTGAAGGAGCCAAGGTCGCAGTGGCCGATGTTAATGTGGCCGGAGCCGAGGAAACCGTAGCCATGATTCAGGACGCCGGTGGCGAAGCGTTCTGTATTCAAGCTGATATGTCCAAGGCTGCGGAAGTCGAGGCCATGGTTGGCGCGGTGGTCGAGACCTACGGCCGCCTGGACTGCGCCTATAACAACGCCGGCATTGAGGGGGCGCTGGCCTCAACCGCGGATTATACCGAGGCGGACTGGGCCCCGGTGATTGCGATTAATCTGACCGGCGTGTGGTTGTGCATGAAGTACGAGATTCTGCAGATGCTCAAAAACGGCGGTGGGGCTATTGTCAATACGTCCTCAGCCGCCGGGCTGCTTGGAGCGCCGCGGATGCCGGCCTATGTGGCGAGTAAGCACGGCGTGGTCGGCCTGACCAAAACCGCGGCCCTGGAATACGCCAAATCCGGCATCCGGGTGAATGCTGTCTGTCCGGGCATTATTGACACGTCCATGGTCGGCCGGCTCAAAGAACGCCGGCCCAGAATGTTCGAGAAGATTGAAGCCGGCGAGCCCATCGGCCGTATGGGTCAGCCCGAAGAAATTGCCGAAACCGCGGTCTGGCTGTGTTCCGACGCGGCCTCGTTCGTGACCGGTCACGCCATGGCCGTTGACGGTGGGATTGTGGCGCAGTAGCCGAATCCAACAAAACAGGAGGGATTTTCTATGGCGATGTATTGCGGACTACACGTGGGTGGCGGGGCAGCGCTGCGCGAGGTTGATGGGGCACGCAAAATCGGCGAGACCGCGGAAGCACTCGGCTATGACAGCATTGTGACCGGCGACCACATCACTATCCCCAAGAAGATAGACTCG
This sequence comes from Candidatus Binatia bacterium, assembly GCA_022824615.1. Taxonomy (GTDB): domain Bacteria; phylum Desulfobacterota; class Binatia; order Bin18; family Bin18; genus Bin18. The sequence continues at coordinate 38,804 of JAJDZM010000082.1, forward strand.
ACCTATCCCTATGTTGACGCGGCCCAGGCGCGCGGCCAGGACCCCTATTCGGTGTTTACTTCAATGGAATGGATGGACGCCTTCACCGTCCTGGCCTTGCTCATTCCGGTTACACAAACCGTCAGGCTAGGGACCAGCGTAACGATTGTTCCCTATCGTCATCCCTTGGAAATGGCGCGGGTCGTGGCCTCGCTTGATGTAGCATCGGGCGGACGGGTGATCTTTGGGGCCGGCGTGGGCTGGATGGCGGATGAGTTCGAATTGCTCGGCGTGCCGTACAAAGAACGGGCTCCCCGCACGCGGGAATATATTGCCGTCATGAAAGAGGTCTGGACGAACGAGACGCCCCGGTTTGATGGCAAGTTTGTCCAGATCAACCGCGACCTGCATTTTGCGCCCAAGCCGACCCAAAAACCGCACCCGCCCATCTGGGTCGGGGGCGAATCCACCCCGGCGCTGAAACGGGTGGTTGAATTCGGTCAGGGTTGGCATATCGGTCCGCTGCCCCTGAGTGATGTGCAGCACCGTTTTGATGAATTGCGCCAGCTTATGGAAGCGGGCGGGCGGGATTATGCCGAGTTGGAAATCACCTCAATGGTTGACCCCAGCGTCACCGCAGCCGAGATTCGCGCCTACCGTGACGCGGGCCTGCACGGACTGCACGTCACCTGTGCCGCGCCTAAGCCCGAGGCCGTCTGTCAGGTCATGCGCGATTTCAAGTCCAGGATGGAAGAGGCGTTGGGGTGAGACCGCCCTCAACGTACAGGAACGAACCAATGGCCGTACCCTCGCAAGCTGAACTATACCGGCCGATTCTAGAGATTCTCGCCTCAGCCAGCGAGGGCGTGGCACCGAAGCCCCTCACTGAATTAGTGAGCGACCGATTCAATCTTTCGGATGCGGACCGGCAGGAAATGGTTCCATCTGGGACAACATCAAGAATCTACGATCGGACCAGTTGGGCATGTAAGTATTTGAAAGACGCCGGTCTTTTGTATTACCCGCCACGGGGTCCCAGGGAGATTACCCAGCAAGGACGAGAGTTTCTCGACAGCCACGCAGGCGCGCTAACCAATGCTGATCTGCCAAGGCTCCAGAAAGCCAACGGCACCAAAGCTGACACCACAGATACTTCTAGCGATGGCGTTGAAAGCAGCGCCGAGGCTACGCCCGAGGAATTGATGGCGCAGAGCGACCGGCAATTACGGGCCAAACTCGCCGACGAGTTCCTAGGCTCAGGACCTATAAATGATGATTGCTGGAGTGTAGTGTGGTGAGTGTTGGATACCCAGTCTCTATTGGAACAGGAGTTCTGTCATGTCAGGCCCTCCTCTGTGGCTCACCGATGCACAATTCGCCCGCTTG
>JAJDZM010000271.1 GCA_022824615.1 Candidatus Binatia bacterium
CGGAATCGGCGCGATCGAGCACGTCTTGCGGGACAAAGGGATACGGGTTCTCGTTGTGATACCAGACTTCCATGGCGTGGTCCTCGGCCTCCTCGCTCAACTCTATTCTTCATTCTTCCAGGAAGGCAGCCACGCGATCAGCAAAAGCCTCGGGCTGCTCGATCTCGGGATGGTGTCCCGCCTCAGCAATAACCTCGAAGCGCGAGTTGGGAATCAACGCGCTGTAGGCCCGTCCGTAGGACGGCGTCACGATCCCGTCGCTCGACCCCCACAGCACCAGCGTCGGCCGCCTGATCCGACGCAGCCAACGCTTGAGCTGGGGGTTATACATATAGGGATGCCAGCCGTACAGGCATAGCGCGTCCCGGTTCCGGGCGTGGACGACGATTTCGTCATCCGATAGCGCATTAAAGTCGGGCGCCCACCTCCCAGGGTCATGCCAGCGGTTCCGCTCCACTTCCTGGGGGGAGGTATTAAAGACGTCCAGGATATCCGGGGTCTCGCGGTCGCTGATCTTGATGCCAAAGGCATCCACCAGGACGAGCCGGTCAATACGATGGTTACACGCGACCGCGATTTCCGCCGCCAGCCAGCCGCCAAAGGACAATCCCACGAGGCTGACCCACTCATACGGTAGCGCTTCGAGGACATCTAAATACAGGTGGACTAGGTCGTACACCGTGTCGAAATTCGTCGGGCGCGCAGAGTGGCCAAAGCCGGGGTGTGAGGGAGCTATGATCTCTGCCCGCCGGCTGAGCAAGTCGAGAAAACGCGCCCGCGGATCGACGGTGTGCAGACCGTGCAGGAGCAGGGCTGGCCGTCCTTGGCCCCGGCGTATCACTTCGAGCTCAATGTCCTCGACTGACAAACGCTCTCCGACCGCTGTCTCGATATCACTCATAGTGACTTCCTGCGGCTATTTGTTCTCCGTACCCTACGGCCGCGATCCCGACCGCGCGCTGTGAGCCAGAGAGAGTACGCCTTGTCCTTTTTTTGGAACCCCTAGCCGGTGGCCACGCAATAGACCTGGTCGGCGTCCGCCGGCAGCGCATGTGCACTCCAGGTCGCCCCGGTGTCAGCGCTGGTAAACACTTGGCCCTTTTTGCTGGCGCAGACCATGCGGTCGGTATGGCGTTGGTCGATGGACATGGCGAAGAGAGTACTGTTGACCTCATGGCCAATATCCACCCGATCCCAGCTCAGACCGCCGTCCTCGCTGTGGAACAGGCCACCGACGTTGCTCTCGAAATCGCCCCCGCCGGACAGCCACAGCTTGGTGGGCATGCCCGGCACCTCGCGCAGGCAGCGGCAATAGGTGGTGCCCTTTTCGTTCAACGGCTCGATGGATACGCGCTGCCAGTGGTCGCCCCGGTCGGTACTGCGAAACATGCCGACGCGACAGATGGCCGTGACCGTCCCCGGAGTCAGACGGCTGGCCAGCACGCCGTGCATGTCCACGGTATCGTCGGTGAGGTATTGGCCGTGGCTGAGGTTCTCCCAGTGTTCCCCCCCGTCCAAAGACCGGAGCAGTCCGCCGACCTCCAGGGAGGCGTACAGCTCGTCCTGGTCGGCGACGCTGCCGGACATCATCAGCACCCGCTTGGCCGGTATGCCCTGAGGGGGCATGGTCACGTCGGGGAAACGGACGCTCACCGGGAGCTGATGCCAGCGCTCTCCGGCGTCGTCGCTGCGGTATATCTCCGCGGACTCGTAGCCGGCGAACATGACCTGCGGGTCGGCCGGATGGAATAATAACGACCACATGGGCAGACCGTGATCAGGGACCACTACCTTCTCCCAGTGGTCGCCGTGGTCATCGCTGCGGTACGGGCCGTCTTGAGTGGCGACGTAGACCACCTCGGGCCGCTGGGGATGGATGGTGATAGCGCGGACCTCGGGCGCGTCCGGCAACCCTTTTGTGAGCGGCTCCCAGTCCCCCTGCCCGAACACACTCCGATACAAACCGCTTCTGACCACCAGCTTGATGCCCATATGCTTTTCTACCCATTCGATGCCTGGGCTGGTGTCGCCGGCCAGACCGGCGAAAACGTAGGATGTGCTATTATCCATGGCCTTTTCCTCCTTATTTGAGCGGCGGTACTATCTCGCTCGGGTCGAGCCCGAGTTCCAGGGTGCCGACGCTGGACAGACAATAATCGCTGGGCGGAAACTGGACCGGACCGACGGCGCCGTCCCGGAACAGACGCTCAAGCGGGACGGTCTTGAAGAGCGCATGGGCGCCTCCCAGCGTGAGCGCCGTCCGCGTGATCCGCGCCCCGGCCTCGCCGACCAGATACTTGGCGCGGAACAGCGCCGCCACGGTTTCCTGGGTCGGTCCCTGAGTATCGCTGAGCCAAGCCGAATGATAGGTCAGCAGCCGGGCGGCCTCCAGGTCCACGCTCATGTCGGCCACCCGCCGGCGTACGTCCGGATGATAGGCCATCGGCTGGGTATAACCCCGCGGAACCCGTTCCTGCACCAGCTCACGCACGGTGTTATAGGCGGCCGCGGCTACCCCCAGATACACCGCCGTATAGGAGGCCCACAGCCAGTTCGCCCCGCTGCGGATGAACGGCAGGATGTCGTCGGTCTGGTAGAGCACGGCGTCCTGAGACACGAAACAGTCTTCGAGAATCAGGGAGTCACTGCGCGTCGCCCGCATGCCGAGCGTATCCCATACCTCGTCGACGCGCCGGCCCGGCGCCCGACGGGGCACCATCAGCAGAAGAGCGGCCCCCGGCTTATCGATCTCCTCGGGATGCGCCAGCACGGCACAGAAGTCAGCCGCCTCCAACATGGAAGCAAACGCCTTTCTGCCCGTAATCTGATACCCGCCTGCAACCTGCCGGGCGCGCGTGGCCGGCTGGTAGGTAGCCAGCAGTCCGGACGTCCTCGGCTCGGAGAAGTTCCCGGCAATCAGCCTTTGCTCTTTGACGACCAGATCGGCCAGGCGCTGCTTGGTGTCTGGCGGGACGATTGGACTCTCGAACAGGGGGCCGATGATCGAGAGGTGCATATTGAACGAGAGGGCCGTGGCCGGACAGCCCTGGGCGAGTTCCTCGGCCGCCAGGGAGTAGTCGAGCAGCCCGACACCCTCCCCTCCCATCTCGGTGGGAACATTGAGGCTGTAGAATCCCTCCCGGCGCAGGGCCGCGTAGTTTTCCAGCGGATGGCTGGCTTCCTGATCATACTCGGCGGCGCGGGTGGCGAAGTCTGCTGCCAGCCGTCGGCTTCGCTCCTGGAGGCGTGTCCCTGCTTCGCTGATCTGAAAGTTCATGACCGCCCTCCTTTGTTCGGCTCCGAGGTCAGGCTGTTCGGAATCGGGGGAGAAACCTAGGTCATACGGCTTTATCTCCCCGCAGCAGCCTGCCTGTCAACCCAACGGCTCCCGAAAGTCATTCGGTCGCAAGGCGACCCCTACGACGCGGCGTCCATTGTATTCCCGACCGAGATAGAGCAGGATAGCGTCATATTCAAGGACAACACAGCGGCGAGGGATACGATGCAAGACCGTGTACACACCCACACCAATGGCAAACGCTGGACGCTCGACCATCCAGAGCTGGGAACCGGACCTCTCCCTATCACGCCCTATCTTTCCGCAGAGTATTTTGAGCAGGAGCGCGAGAAAATTTTTACCCGCACCTGGATGTCTACGGGCAAGAAAGTCGAGGAAATTCCGCAGCCGGGTGACTATCTGGTGCTCGACCTTGCGGTCGGTAAAACCTCGGTCCTCCTCGTCCGGGACAAAGACGGTCGGGTGCGCGGGTTTCACAACGTGTGCAAACATCGCGGCAACCGACTGGCCTGGAACGACCGTGGCGCGTGCGGGGCCGGGTTGATGTGCCGCTTCCACGGCTGGACCTATGCCGCGGACGGCCGCCTGGTCGGGGTGCCAGAAGAAGATATGTTCTTTGACTTTGACAAACGGGACTACGGCCTGAGTCCGATCGCCACGGATGTCTGGGAAGGCTTTATCTTTATCAATCTTGATCCCGACCCACCGGAAACGCTGCACCAGTATTTGGGCGAAGTAGTTGACCTGCTGCGCGGCTATGCGTTTGACCGCCTGCCACTGAGCTGGTCGTATACGGCCGAGCAGAAGTGCAACTGGCGGATTCTGCGCGACTCGCAACTCGAATTCTATCATGGTAAAGCGCTGCATCAGCAGTTCGCCGGCAAGGTGATGATCAACAAGCAGCAGCCGTCCTGCCACGTCCTCGACGCCAAACTCTTTCGCCGCCACAGCATGATGTCGTTTTACGGCGACCGCCGGAATACCCAACGCACGCCCATGGAGCTATTGATGGCCCAATTCGGGGCCAGCTTCAAAACCTTTCCCAGTGCGCGGGATATGGACCGCTGGCCCCTGGGGGTCAATCCCACGCGCAGCAAACAGTGGTTCTTTGACATTTATTATATCTTTCCCAACTTTCATCTGGTGATTCTGAGCCCCTTTCTGTTTGTCGCCCATACCATGTTGCCGGAGACGGTGAATCGCTCGACCTGGAACGCGCGGGGCTATTTCCCGCAGCCCACGACTGCCGCGGAGACGGTGACGCGCGAATATAATAAATGCCTGGCGCGGGACGTGTGGCTGGAAGACGGCAGTACCCTGGAAAACACCCAGCGCGGGATCGAGTCTGGTGTCCTGAGCCACTATCCGGTGCAGGACCAGGAACTGCTGATCCGCCACGCCCATAAGGTGGCGGAAGAGCTACTCGCCAGCGACGGGCAAGCGGGGTGAGGCATGTCCGATACGCGCCTGCCCGAGCCGTTCACCGACCTTGAGCCGCTGGCCGCAGTCTGGGCGCTGGCGACCGAAACCGAGCGTAACCAGCAGCGCCTCAGCAGCACCATGGCGCAGATTCAAGCCTTCTACGACACCCTGCTGCCCCGCATGGAGGCCGTCCTCACCTATCTGAGTACATTCCCGCCAGAGCCGCCAGACACGCTGCCCCAAGAGGTCCGGCGGCTCTTATACCTGGCCCTGGCTATGGCCGAAATCACAACCGCCGTGGAACTCCATCAGCAGCCGAGCGTGCCCGCCGGCTTCGAGCCGCGGCGTTTTATTCCCGACCACGAGAGAGGGAAAGGGGTTGGGGGTTAGGGGTTGGGGGGAGGAGAAGGAGGGTAGGGGCAACCCCCTGTGGTTGCCCGGCGGGGGGCTTATCGTACAACGTGCTAGGCGCTCTTTTGAAAATGGGGCATGACCTCTTTGGCGAAGAGCCGCATGGCCCGGACCGTTTTCGCATGCTCTACACCGGGGAATTGCATCCAGCACAGCAGATAGTCCATACCTAATTCCTGCTGGTATTTCTCAATCTCCCGAATGCAATGATCCGGGTCACCGATAATGAAACGCTCCCGGTGGGTGTCGAAGGTCACGCTTGCCGGGTCCTTGACCAACTCGCCCTTATCGTCTTTGAGCGGTCGGACGTTGGCCCACTTGCCGTACATCCCGGCGTGCAGATACATGATGCCCTCCCGGGCCTCCTCCTCGGCTTGGGCCGTAGTCTCGGCCACATAGACCTCGCGAATGACCGGCGTGGCGCTGGCCGTCTTATTGAACCGCTGGAGCTGCTGCCTATACATCCGATAGTGCTCTTTCAACTCGTTGATATGGTGCCGGGGAGAAGCCACCAAGGCCGACCCCCACTGGGCCGCCCGGCGCACCCCGCCACGGGTTGAGGCACCGATCCAGATCGGTGGGTGCGGCTGTTGGACGGGCTTGGGGGTAATGGACAGATCTTCCACCTGGTAGTACTGGCCCGAAAACGAGAAGCGCTCAGTTGTCCAGCCCCGAATCATCAGATCGAGCTGTTCTTCCATGCGTGGCTCACGCCCCGAACGCTGTTCTTCATACGCCGCGAACTCCTCGGGCCGATAGCCGGTCGCAACGCCGAGGATGAAACGACCCGCGGCGATATTATCGAGTACGGCAACGTCCTCGGCGGTCTGTACCGGCCGATGGAGCGGCAAGAGATACATGCTCGTCCCGATGATGAGCTTTGATGTCCGCGCGGCCATGGCCGCGGCCGTTACCAACAGCGAGGGGCAGATACCGTCTTCCAGAAAGTGGTGCTCGACCAGCCAGGCCGATTCAAACCCAATCTCTTCGGCAATGACAATCTGGTCCAGCATCTCGCGATAGAGTTGCTCATGGGTCTGGCCGGAGCCTGGCCGGAGCTGCATAGAGAACGGACCGATCCCGAATCGCATCATACCCTGCCCTCCTTTGGTGAAGCCGTTAAAATTATTCTCCTCCGAAAAAAGACTGTCAACGTTTGGAGCGGTCAAAGTTCAACTCATCCCTGGTCAGGCTAGTCTTGCATAACTGGCGGGCCATAGCCGGCCATCAACTCATCGACGATGGCGTGGAACTCCTCCCACGGGGTCTCCCGATAGGCGTGGCCACGCACGATGAATGAGGCCCCGGCATAGAACTTCTCATACTGCTGGTGTCGGCCCGCGAACTCAGAGCCAACCATATCCCAGGCCAGCTTAAACAGCTTCATGCGCGACACCGCGTCTGCCTGTGGGGTCTGAAAGTAGGCCGCAAACTGCTCGGCAAGATGTTCGTCCTCCATGACCGAGATGTCCGCCGGCATCTGAAACACGCCCCCACCGCACAGATCGCGCATTTGGTCGATGAACTGGGAGTAGTTCTGGGTGCACCAGTTGAGGGCCGCGTACATCATCCGCCGGTTAAAACACACATAGCCGACCGGCCAACTCTCATAGGCGTTGATCTGGCCGTGCACCATGCCGGCAATGGCACCCTCGACCGAGGCCATTTTCCCGAGCGTCTCTCGCACGGCCGGAATCTGGGCCGCGCCGGTTGTGTGGGCAATCTTGCTGCACAGGCCGAGCAGCAGGCGCATCTTCGACCAATACCGCACGTTGGACTGGTGATTGCCAAAGCAGTGGCTCGGGGTCTTGAGATAGATGTCCCGCGAGAGGACCGCGTCGTTATGAACAAAAACTTTCTCCCAAGGCACCTTCACCTGGTCGCACATGACCATGCTATCGGTTTCGTCATACCGATAGGCCAGGGGTGAATCAAACTCCGAGCGGCAGGCCGCTTCCATGGACTTACGTGACCACAGACTCAGCCCTGGGGCATTGCACGGCACGGCGCACGTAATCGCCTCTTTTTTCTGATCAGGTGACAGGGGGATGACATTCCCGATCCAGATGTCATTGGCGAACACCGCGCCCGTCGCCAGCATCTTCATGCCGGAAATCACGACACAGTCGTCTTCCTCACGGACGACGCGGAGCGTTGGCACGGGTAGATTCTGACGCTGATAGAACTCCGGATCACGCGCAGCCTGGGGAGGCAGCACGGCATAGACGGTGTAAATATCGTTGTCGCGCACATAGCGATAATAGGCGAGCAGGTTGTCCGGGTTCCCACATGGCGGCTTCAGCTCGTCCGGCTTCATGGCCATGCCGGTCACAAAGCTGGCCACGTGGTCGGGCGAACGCCCGAACATACCGTAGGTCAGGTCCGCGATTTTTTGGTGTCCGACCATCCGCCGTTGCAAGTCGTCGCGCGACTTGGCCCGTAAATAGTAAATCGAGTGCCGGCTGCCATCCTCTTCGTAGCTCAGCGCCTCGCGATTCGCCGGGTCAGCCTTCATGTCGTAAATGGCCGCTACCGTGCGGGCGGCGTTGCGGAACGCTGGGTGGGTCGTGACATCCTCAACCCGTTCACTGCCGATATAGACCACCCGTCCGTCCCGCAGGGACTCCAAATGTTCCTGACCGGTCTTCAGCATGGACGTCTCCTTTACGTCGGCTCAGCATGAGCCGTGCATAGCACGCTTTGCAGGCAAAATCGCGTTCGATACTCATGGGAGAGAGATTCTCCTTGCTCAGGCCCGAACATCAGCAGAGATGAGACGGACACAGACTCTCCCGAAATCAATTGAATATGGGAGGGGGCAGCGGGAGGACGCCCCTCACAGCAGGTGATGGCAGGTGAACTAAAGGGGGGAGTCTTGCTTGACTTTTGCCGCCAACTGACCCAGTTTCTCTCCAATAGTTGTCGTTGTCTGGATGAGTCCGCCACCACTGAAAAGCGCACGCACGGGCGCACGTAAAAGGAACCTGAGATGTACGAAATGTTATCCGGCCTTCGCGTGGTCGAAATGGGCCATATTGCCCTTGGCCCCCTCGCTGCCCAGATGTTGGGTGACTATGGCGCGGAAGTCATCAAAATCGAGCCGCCAAGCGGCGATGTGTACCGCGCCCTCGGAGTAAGCCGCAACCAGGGCATGAGCGCCCAATGGATGGCTTGCAATCGTAACAAACGCAGCGTGGCTATCGACCTCAAGCGGGAGGAAGGCCGGGAGCTGCTGCGTGACTTACTGAAGACGGCGGACGCGTTCCTACACAACATGCGTCCACCCGCTATTCGCCGCTTAGGCTTCGACTACGCGGCGGTGCGCAAAATCAATCCCGACATTGTCTACTGCTTCTCCGGCGGCTTCGGACAGAATGGTCCGTATAAGGATTACCCAGCGTTCGACGATATCATCCAGGCGTACTCGGGCATCGCTGCTGTCAATAGCCTACAAACGGGACAACCTGAACTGGTCCCCATGGTGATGTGCGACACCATGACCGGACAGGCGCTCGGGCAGGCCCTCCTCGCAGGGCTGCTCAGTCGTCAACTGCACGGCGAAGGAGTCTGCATCGAAGTACCGATGTACGAGTTGGTTGTGAGCGCGCTCATGAATCAACACCTGAACGGCAAAGGCTTCGTTCCCGCAGAAGGGCCGCTGGGTTACAACCGCGTGCTGAACCCATCAAGACGTCCGTGTCGAACGAAAGACGGCTTCATGGTGCACGGCGTCTACAAGGTCGAGAACTGGCGCAAGTTGTGCGAGGCGGTGGGCCGCCACGATTTGCTCGATAGTGGCCTGCTGGACGACCAACACACCGTCGCGGCCAACATCGCAACCCTGTACAAAATCATGCTCGAAGAGATCATGCCGCAACGCACAAATGCCGAATGGGTCGCGCTCTTCAATGCATTGGACATTCCGTACGCTGAAGTCCAGCAGTTGGACACGTTAATGCACGACGCGCACTTGCGTGCCGTTGGCTTGTTCGAAGAATACGAGCATCCGACAGAAGGCGCCGTGCGGCAAATTCGCCAACCGATCAATGTGACTGGACGTGACCGCCGCGGCGACCGGCCACCGCCGAAGGTCGGCCAGGACACCGTAACCGTCCTGACCGAACTGTACGGCGATGAGGACCAGGTGCGCCAGCTCATCGATGACGGCATTGTCGTCGCCAAGTAAACACAGGCGAAGGAATCGAAAGTGGCGCAATGCATTCTGCACGCGTAACCGTTGCCGAGGAGTACACGCCCATGCCTGCTCACGATAAAAACGTCGAGTTTGACGCGGCTGCCATCGCACCGGTGCGTTACGGTACGCCGGAAATGGAAGCCCTGTTAGCCGCAATTGGGGAGAGTGCAGCGGCAAGTAAAGCGGCCGGGAATAACCCTTTTCCCGCGATCGATCTGGTGCGCGACTCGCGCCTTGGCGCGCTCAGAGTCCCGGTCAACGAAGGCGGCGGCGGTTGTACGCTACGGGAATATTTCGCCCTGGTTGATGGATCTCGCGGCCGCGGAGGCGCAAGGGCTGGCGCTCGATTCCGCCAACCAGGGTCACATCGATTTCGCACTCGCTCATCGCGCCTCCTTACTCCCAGCGCAAGCCAAAGTCTTTATCGACGAGATCGCGCCGCGCGCGGCGAGCCTGATGTACGAACTCGGTGGCGCATCTTCGACTTTGCGTACAACCGGACTCGACGAACACTGGCGCAACATCGTGACCCTCTCGTCGCATAATCCTGCGGCGTTCAAGGCACGTGCGAGCGGGGATTATCTGGTCAACGGGACGAAGTTGCCGGTGAATTTGTATTTTTAGGAACGAGCGCCCATCTCCTAGCCCATATTCTTCACCATGCCGCCGTCGATGTCATATGCAGCCCCCGTGATAAAACTGGCTCGTTCTGAGCACAGAAAGGCGACCAGATCGGCAATCTCTTCAGGGCGGCCAAACCGTCCGAGCGGAATATGGGCGGTGGCAAAGTCGTTCATCATGCCGTCCGGGTCGTCGGGATTCAACGTCTTTGCCAGACCATCCCACAGTGGAGTCCGCGTCGGCCCTGGGCAGACGGCGTTCACCAGGATGTTATCCTTGGCCAGTTCGTCGGCCAAGGTTTTGCTCAGACTGATGACGGCCGCTTTCGTGGTGTTGTAGTCGATCAATCCGGCGTTGGGCTGTTTGCCGAAGATCGACGCAATATTGACAATCCGGCCCCATTTTTGTTTTTGCATCAGGGGAACGGCAAGCCGGGAGCAGCGAATCACGCTGAACAGATTGATATCAAGATTATCTTGCCACTCCTCATCTGACAGACCCAGCCCCTGACTCAGATGGTACCAGCCAGCATTATTGACCAGGATATCAAGCTTGCCGAACTGCTGTACCGTTGCGTCAAAAAGGGTCTGGATGTCGGCAGCTTTAGTGACATCAGCCTGGACTGCCAGGGCCTGCGGACCTAAAGCTTGGGCGGTACGAGCTAATTGCTCCTCACCGCGTGCGCAAATCACGACGTGGGCTCCCTCTTTGACCAGGCGCTGGGCCATGGCCTCGCCCAGACCGTAGCTCGCTCCAGTAATGACCGCTACGCGATCTTTTAAACCAAGATCCATATCTCCCTCCTTTCGATGTTATCGCCTATCAATTCGGGGTTGCGATAGCAAACGATCTGGAGAAGTAATGAGGGCCGTCACAGTCTGAACGGGGCAACGGTAACGATATTGGCGGCGCTGCAATCGGGTATCGGGCAGGGGGATTATATGGTGGATATGGATGGTGATCCCTTCAACGGGAACGACGATTTTCTGTTTGGTATCAAAGCTGGGCTGCTGATGGGCCGACCCAGCAAATCGTGTGATGACTTTACAATACAGTGGGCAGGTACTAGAAGGTGAGTTGCTCTATGGACAGGTGATTTAGAAGGAGGCAACGATGGCGATGGGACTGGACCAGGTACAACCAGCGGCCCCGCTGGATTTTTTAATGATTGATGCCGACCACCATTACTATGAGCCGGATGATTGCTTCACGCGTCATATGGAATCAGCCTATGCCAACCGTGCGGTCAATATCCGCAGAGGCGAGGGCAAGTTTGGACGGGTGTATATCGGCGATGAACGGATGCGATTTTTTAGCGTCATTCCTGGTGACCACACGGGCGGGCCTGGCGCACTGCAGGAATTTCTCAAGAGCCACTCAGGCGAGGGCGATGGCCTGGTCTCGGGCGAGACGGTCTCAGCGGCAACATTTCCCGAATCAACAGACTACAACGTGCGGTTGCAAAAGATGAATGAACAAGGGGTCGAGGCAGCTCTGATGCTTCCGACGCTGGGTGTCGGCATTGCGCATGAGCTCCGCCACGAGCCGCCAGCCCTGTTCGCCAATTTGCGCGCGTTTAACCGCTGGCTCGAGGAGGACTGGAGCTTTGGGAAGGATGGTCGTCTCTATGGTATTCCCGTCTTGTCGCTCGTGGATATTGATCTCGCGGTCGCCGAACTCGAACGGGTCCTCGCCTTAGGCGCGCGCAGTGTGAACCTGACGCCAGGTCCGGTCAATGGGCACTCGCCGGCAGATCCGCTGTATGATCCGTTCTGGGCACACTGTCAGGAAGCCGGCATTCCGGTTGTGTTTCATCTGGGCAATGACGGCCTGACCGAAATATACTCCTCACAGTGGAGTGAGAACCCCTCCCCTCCGAGCCACCGGCTCAGTCCGTTCCAACGGGTGATCGCTTCGACGGAACGCGCGACGGCTGACACCCTGAGCGCACTCGTGTTCCACAATCTGTTTGGTCGATTTCCGGGTCTGCAGGTCGTAAGCATTGAGAACGGGGCCGCGTGGGTTGCGCCCTTACTCAAGGCCATGGATCACGCGGCGCGGTTGTCGGGTCCACGAGATTGGACATTCGGCCATGCTCCGGACCGACCCAGCGAAATTTTCAAGCGACACATTAAAGTCTCTCCCTTTCCGGAAGAGGATATTCCGGCGCTGGTCGAGGTCCTCGGGCCAGAAAACGTGCTGGCCGGTTCCGACTGGCCGCATCCTGAGGGATGTGCTGAGCCGATTGATTATGTGGAGGGGCTGGAAGGCTTGTCACCTGAGGTGGTGCGTGCAGTGATGCGCGATAACACACAGAAGCTCTTTGGCGTCTAACCCGACTCCATGGGTCAAACGGTGTGACCAACCCGTGGGGCCGTTCTCCTCGGGAGGGAACAGCATGGCACACGTGGCTCAACACCCACACAAGCCAAAAGGGAACGGAGCGGTCGAGCACTATGACGTGGTGGTCATTGGGGCGGGCTTTGGCGGCCTGTACGCCCTGCACCATCTACGCGGGATGGGCCTCTCGGTGCGCGTCTACGACGGCGCGGCCGGCGTGGGCGGTACCTGGTGGTGGAACCGCTATCCCGGTGCGCGGGTCGATTTTCCGGGCAGCCCCTTCTACTGCTACACGTTCTCAGAGGAACTCGTGCAGGAGTGGGACTGGCCCGAGACCCAGCCCGCTCAGCCCACGGTGCTGGCCTATTTGGAGCATGTCGCCGACCGGTTCGACCTGCGCCGCGACATCCAGCTCGAAACCTGGATGCGCAACGCCGGCTACGACGAAGAGACGCAGCGCTGGATGCTCGAGACCAGCACCGGCGAGCGCGTCTCGGCCCAGTTTCTGATCTGTGCGGTCGGTACCCTCTCGGCGACGCATATGCCCGACATCCCCGGGCTCGATACCTTTGCCGGCGAGCGCTACCACACCGGCCGCTGGCCACACGAGCCTGTCTCCTTTACGGGTAAGCGCGTCGGCGTGATCGGGACCGGTTCCTCGGGGGTGCAGTCGATTCCCGAGATCGCCCGCGAGGCCGCATACCTGACGGTGTTCCAGCGCACGCCACAGTACAGCATCCCGGTCCGCAACCGCCCCATGGACCCCGAGTTGGTGCGACAGGCCCGCGAGAACTGGGCCGCAATCCGCGCGAAGATGAACGCCTCGCCTCTGGGCGCGCCATTCGAGGTCTCCGAGCGTTCAGCCTTCGAGGACACGCCCGAGCAGCGCCGGGCGCTCTACGAAGAACTCTGGCAAAAGGGCGGCTTCCACATCCTCTTTGGCAGCTATGCCGACATCCTGACCAATAAGGAGGCCAACCGCACGCTGGCCGACTTCGTGCGCGGCAAGATCCGTGAAATCGTACGCGACCCTGCGACCGCCGAGAAGTTGATGCCCGATTACTACCTGGGCACCAAGCGCCAACTCCTCGACGACGGCTATTACGAAACCTTTAACCGCGACAACGTCGCTCTGGTCGACCTGCGCCAGGACCCGATTCAGGAGATCACACCCGAAGGCGTGCGTACCGCCAACAGCGAACACCTGCTCGACATGCTCGTGCTGGCGACGGGCTTCGACGCCATCACCGGCGCGCTGGTACGCCTCAACCCGAAGGGGCGCGGCGGCGTCAGCCTTAAGGAGAAGTGGCGGACGCGCTTTGACACCTACCTCGGCATGACGATGGCCGACTTCCCCAACCTCTTTATGCTCCACGGCCCTGGGTCGCCCTCGGTGCTCTTCAACATGCCGCTCGGCGCCGAGCTCGAGTCGGCCTGGATCGGCGAGTGCGTACGCTACCTGCGTGAACACGGTCTAGGCGCTATCGAGCCGACCCCCGACGCCGAGCAGCGCTGGGACCGCGAGGTCGTCGGGATCGCCAACGAGACGCTCTATCCCCTCACCGACTCGTGGTACACAGGGGCCAACATCCCAGGTAAGCACCGCCAGTTCTGCGTGTATCTGGGCGGCCCCGACTACTTCCGACGGCTCTCCGAGGTCGCCGCCCAGGGCTACGAGGGCTTCGTGTTCGAGCAGGAGTACGGGCAACTGACCGAGGAGCTTGCCAGCCAGCGGTTGCGTATGCCGTAACCGGGGCAGGCGTTCTCGTACCACAAGTCATCGGGCCGTCCATTTTCGTTCTCCACCCTGATAACCCGACAACTCCTCGTCGGTATTTATCGTCGGGGGCGCGTCCAGTACATTATGCGGGGCATAATGTAGTCCCTGCCCCTCAAAAACTGTCGGGTAATATTGAAAGGAGAGACTGGTGCACGACCCCAAGTTTGGATTACTTCTACCCGCGGACGACTTTGCCGCTGCCAAGCAGGCAGCCTTGCAGGCGGAAAGCGACGGCTTTTACTCAATATCGATGATCGATCACTTCTTTACTCCGCTCGGAGATCCCCAGACACCCATGTTTGAGTGCTATACGACGCTGACGGCTATCGCCGCGGTGACCGAGCGTATCCGCCTCACGCCGTGTGTCACGTCCGTCTCGTTTCGCCCGCCGCCGATGTTGGCCAAAATTGCGTCTACCCTCGACAATATCAGCAACGGCCGTCTGACGCTCGGCTTAGGCGCGGGCTGGAAGCCGGACGAATACCACGCCCATGGGTATTCCTATCTCTCGAATCGGGAGCGCTTGGATCAACTCGCCGAAGCCATTCAGGTGTTAAAAGTGATGTTTACGCAAGAGGAACCGAGCTTTCAGGGCAAACATTTCTCGATTCACAACGCCTACAACAATCCCCGGCCCGTCCAAAAACCTCATCCGCCGCTGATGCTTGGCGGCTCGGGCAGCGGCCTCCTCAAGATCGCCGCCACCGAAGCGGATATTCTGAATATCAACCCACCGGTCTTTAATGGTAAAGATTATCCGAACGATCCGGCTATGACCTTGAAGTTCGACACGCCCTATCTGAAAAAACGGATTGGTATGCTGCACGGCTATATGGAAGAATGCGGACGCGACCCAAAGGAGATAGAGCTGGGTTCTTTAATGGTACTTCACCTGACCCGAGACCCCGCCGACGCGGCGCTCGCCCAAACCGCAACCTTTCTCGGTTTCCCCGATACCGACGCTGCGCTGCGGTCGCCCCTGACGTTGATGGGCACGCCAGACAGGGTCAAACGGGATATTCATACCCGTATTGAGGAGATGGGCCTCACCTACACGATCATTATCCCGGTCTCCCCCGAGTCTCACGAGCTGTTTGTGAATGAGGTGATGCCCGAGTTTGTGTCGTGAGGGGACAGGTCCAGTCGAACGGAGAAAAACAGTGAGCGACATCAAGCAATCCATACACGATCAATTCGGTCGGGCAGCCGCGCAATACAAGACAAGCCAAGTCCATGCCACGGGCGAGGATTTGGGCCGGATTGCCAAGCTGGTGCAACAACAGGAACCGCCGTACGCCCTGGACGCGGGCTGTGGAGCGGGCCACACCTCGGTGGCCATCGCGCCGTACAGCCGCCGGGTCGTCGCCCTCGACCTCACCCCGCATATGCTGGAGCAGGTCGAGCAGTTGGCCGCCGAGCGCGGCTTCTCCCATATCGAAACGCGCCAGGGCGATGTCGAACAGATTCCGTTCGCCGATAGCAGCTTTGACCTTGTGGTCTCTCGCTATAGCGCCCATCACTGGCCGAACCCCCTGACAGCGCTCCAGGAATGCCATCGCGTGCTGAAGCCCGGCGGGCGGTTTATCCTGAGCGATATTATCTCGCCGGAAGAGCCGGCGTACGACACCTTTTTACAAACGTTTGAACTCCTGCGGGACGCCTCGCACGTCCGAGACCACACGCTTGCCCAGTGGCAGGCCATGTTTGAACGGAGCGGGTTTCAGTCGCACGTCGTTTCCACTTGGCGCCTGCCGCTGGACTTCCAGGCCTGGACGGCACGGATGGCGACCCCGCCGGCAAGAGTCGCCATGGTACAGCACCTGTATGATAACGCGCCTGAGGAGATCCGAACGGCTTTCGCTATTCAGGACAATTATGATTTTGCCCTGTACGGAGCGCTGTTTGAGGCGACCCGTCAGAACGGTTAGCAGGAGGCAGCCATGGGCACGATAGTCCTACGCGACGGTGTCGTTTTCGACGGCCACAGTCCCGAATTGCTCGACGGGGCGGACGTCCTGATCGAAGACGGTGAAATCAAGGAGGTCTCCGCGCGGTCGCTCAAGACCGCCAGCGCCCAGGAAATCCGTCTGGGCGGTCGTTTTCTCATGCCCGGTCTGATCGACGCCCACTTCCATGCCTATGCCGCCCGCGTCAATCTTCCCAGCCTGGATGATTGGCCCATGTCGCTTCTGAGCCAACACGCCCGCACGCTGCTGGAAGACTCTTTGCAACGGGGCTTTACCAGCGTACGGGATGCAGCCGGAGCCGACTTCGGCCTAGCCGCTGCAATTGGGCAGGGTCTCATCAAGGGGCCCCGTCTGTTTTTCTCGGGCCGGGCTTTGAGCCAGACCGGCGGGCATGGCGATACGCGACCGGTCAAACATTTTGAACCGTGCGCCTGTGGGTTTCAGGGCTGTCTGTCACAGGTCGCCGACGGGGTGGACGCGGTCCGTCGGGCGGCCCGGGAAGAGTTACGCAAGGGAGCGCATCAGATCAAGATTATGGCCACGGGTGGCCTCTCTTCACCCACCGACCCGGTGTGGATGCTGCAATACTCGGACGAGGAAATCCGCGCCGCGGTCGAGGAGGCGGCCTCACGGCGCACCTATGTCATGGCCCACGCCTACACCGCGGAAGCCATTGCCCGTGTTGTCAAGCTGGGGGTGCGCTCGATCGAGCACGCCAACCTGATTGACCGGCCAACCGCAAAATTGGTCGCCCAGCACGGAGCTTATGTCGTCCCAACCCTGGTGACGTATGAAAGCCTCGGAGAGCTGGGCAAGGAGTTGGGCCTGCCCGAGGGCAATATCGTCAAGCTGAAAGAAATTCAGACCGCGGGCCTGACTTCTCTTGAGCTGTGTCAGGCGGCCGGGATCAAGCTGGGCTACGGAACCGATCTGCTGGGGCCCCTACACGCCCAGCAGTGCCGCGAGTTCCTGATCCGGCGGGAGGTCCTCAACCCCATCGATATCCTGCGTTCGGCAACGACAATCAATGCCGAAATCCTGAACCAGTCGGGAAAACTTGGAACAGTCGCTCCGGGAGCATACGCCGACTTGGTCGTGTTTGATGGCAATCCGCTTGAAGACCTCGGTGTCTTACAACCCGGGAGCGGCGGACTGCAACTGGTTATGAAGGCCGGTACGATCTACAAGAACTCGTTGTGACGAGACGGTTTATCCGCCACTGGATCAAATCACGCTGCTATGTAGCTGCCCGTCATTTCGGCGAAAGCAGGAATCCAGGCCCTCGCCCCTCGGCCTCGTCAATGCCGGGTCACGTCCGGCATTGACGAGAACGCACCGGCAGGGCCGCAATTGATCGTGAAACGCCCTGGAAGCGACGAGCACGGGACAGGTCGGCGCAATCATCTCGGTGACTGCCCACCCCATTGCCCCATCGTCGTCTTTCTCCTCCCGGCGTCGCTTTGACTGTCTTTGTCATTGTCTTGACAAGGAGCGGACGATTTTCGTATTTTTATCCTCCCACAAGGGAGCCCCCCATGCAGGCGCAAGCAAGCAAGCAAGCAAGCAAGCAAGCAAGCAATATACCACCCTAACGGCGGGCCCGCCGAATGGGAAGCACCAGCCGCTCGGGACGAGGGAGAACCTCGCCATCCGGCGCGGGATGAACGCCGCGGCCGTGGCCCGGCTCTCCCTTAGTCCGCCATTCACCTCT
>JAJDZM010000172.1 GCA_022824615.1 Candidatus Binatia bacterium
CGGTTACGGATCACACTGAAAGTGATGGGGTCGAACGCTGCCTCCGTGGGCGGCAGGGGGATGGCATCAATCTTACTGGCCGTTGCCATGGGTGCACTCCTTTACGAAACGGTTCTACACACAGACCGGACTCCCGCAGAAAAATATCTCCGAATCGTAAACGCTGAGACGCGAAGAATCAATGCGTTCCGCCGGATAAGCGTGGCCTGCCTGGCAGCGCCTGGGAGTGAAGACTATCCTGGCATGATAACAGAATAGCCAGAATTTTGTCATGACGGATGTGGAGTAGGGGTGTCGCCCTGTTTGAGCCCTACGGGACCGCTTCCCAAATTGATCTCGGGTAGGCATACTTGACTTGATCGAACAAAAGGTGGCCCCGAATTCAACCGGGAAGGGCCGCGTGTTCCTCAGGAGGGCAATTCCATGCAAACCCTCAGCCTGTCTCCATTGCATCCACTGTTCGTTGCCGAAGTCCAAGGGATTGATCTGCGGCAACCAACTGATGCAGATGTAGCAGCCGATATCGAGGTTGCCATGGATGAGTTCGCCGTGCTGGTCTTCCGCGACCAGGTTCTGGACGAATCCCAGCAGATGGCGTTTACCCGCGCGCTTGGTCCCGTTGATATGGGGCTGCTCAAGGTGTTGCAGCGGCGGAGCCGGCTCAAAGAGGCCGGAATGATCGACATCTCCAACGTCGATCTCGAAAGCCAGATTCTGGCGCGGGACGACCCGCGCCAGATTACCATGCTGGCCAACCAGCTCTGGCACAGCGACAGCTCGTTCAAGCAACCGGCGGCCAAGTATTCCCTGCTACTGGCCTGCATTGTGCCCGAGCAGGGAGGGGAAACCGAGTTCGCTGATATGCGTGCGGCCTACGATGCTTTGCCGGACGAGGTCAGGGGGGAGCTCGAAGGGCTGGTGGCCGAACACTCTGCCTTTCATTCGCGTATTCAACTCGGCGACCGGCAATACACGCCGGAAGATTTAGCCAAGTATCCGACCGTGGAATGGCCCGTCGTCCGTACTCATCCGGGCTCACAGCGGAAGACGCTCTTTATCGGGGCACATGCCACGCGCATTGTGGACTGGCCGGTCCCGGAAGGGCGGCTCCTGCTCGCCGAGCTCTTGGAACACGCCACGCAACGTCGGTTTGTGTACCGCCATACCTGGCGTCCGGGCGATTTGGTGATCTGGGACAATCGCGCCGTGCTGCATCGGGGCCGTCGCTACGATCTTTCCCAGCGGCGTGAGTTGCGCCGGAGTACGGTCGAAGACGCCCGGGTGTGAACGCTATAGTCTGAGCCCACAGGAGGGAGTGCGATGCGACTTGGATTAGTGACCGGATACTCAGGCCCCAAGATGGAGCGCACCATGGAGGTGATCCTTGAGGCCGAACGCCTGGGGTTCGACTCGGTCTGGACCGGCGAGGCCTGGGGGTCGGATGTTGTTTCTTTTCTGGCCTTTGTTGGCGCGCGTACGTCAACAATCAAGCTGGGAGCGGGCATCTTGCAGATGCAGGCGCGGACTCCGGCCATGACGGCCATGACCGCCATGACGCTTGATGGTTTGACCGATGGACGCTTTCTGATTGGGTTGGGGCCGTCGAATCCACAGGTCATTGAGGGCTGGCACGGCGTATCCTATGGCAAGCCGCTCCAGCGCTATCGGGAGTATGTCGAAATTTTACGCAAAATTCTGGCCCGCGAGGAACGGCTTGAGTTTGCCGGCCAGGAGTATCAGATTCCGTACGCCGGGCCTGATGCCAGCGGGCTGGGCAAGCCGCTGAAGAGTATTCTCCACGGTCGGCTCGATATGAAAATCTACACCGCCTCAATTGGCCCCAAGGGAATTGCGCTGGCGGCTGAAATTGCCGACGGCCTGCTCCCGGTGTGGATGAGCCCGGATTGGGGCGAGTCGTATTATCTCCCGTACCTCGAAGCCGGATTTGCCACAGCCGGGAACGGCAAAAGCCTCCAGGATTTCGATCTTGCCCCGTATGTGACGTGCGTGCTGGGCGACGACCTAGACCAGTGTCGCGCCCCGGTCAAAGCCAGTCTGGCCTTGTATATCGGCGGCATGGGGGCCCGCACCAAGAATTTCTATAACAGCTATGTCCGAAACTTCGGGTATGAGGGTCTGGCCACAACATTACAGGACTTATATCTCTCGGGCCAGAAAGCGGCCGCCCAAGCGGCCGTACCTGATGAGCTGGTTGACGCCGTCGCCTTGGTCGGTCCCAAGGAACGGATTGCCGAGCAGCTCACGCGCTGGAAAGCGTCACCCGTCACGACCATGATTATTGGCACGGGGCAGGTCGAGGCCCTGCGCGTCCTGGCGGAGTTGTGCCTGTAGCTCACGGCATTTGTAGAAAGCTGACACTATGAAACTCTATATGGTTCCTGCCGCACCGAACCCCACGAAAGTGATGCTGTATATTGCCGAGAAAACGACCGCCGGGACTGAGATGGGTATCGAACAGGTCCTTGTCAACGCGCTCAAAAATGAACAAAAGAGCGAGGACCATCTGGCGCGCAATCCGTTTGGGAGTCTGCCCGTACTGGAGGTTGCGGACAACGAGTATATTGTCGAATCTCTGGCGATTATCGAGTATTTGGAAGAGTGTTTTCCCCAACCGGCGATGTGGGGTCATGGAACGCGTGAACGCATACGCGCACGTGAGCTGGAACGGATCGCCGACCTCCGTGTGCTGCTTCAAATCGGGCGTTATGTCCACGCCACGAAATCGCCTATCGGACTTCCCCCTAATCCCGGGGTTGCGGCGCAGGCCAAGCACGCGCTGCCGGTTGCCTTTCAGTACTTTGAGGATGTTTTAGCCGACGGTCGCGCACTGCTCTTAGGCGACCGCGTATCGGTTGCCGACTGCACCCTTCAGGCCGCCTTGCAGTTCATGCGCTTTGCCAAGTTTGATCTCATCGGAGACTATCCGCATCTCACACGCTGGGACGCCGCGTACCGCCAACGCGCGGCGGCTCAAGCGGTGTTGAAATTCTGAGTGTGATACAGCTTTAGGAGCCCCTTCCATCTACGAAAAGGGGCTGAATAAGTAGGAGAAAATTTATGAGGATTGGGATTTCACTACCGGTGAGAGAGCTTCAGGGCGATCTGGGAGCGATCAGGGCGTTTGCCCAAACGGCCGACGAGTTGGGCTATACGCATTTGCGCGTCCCGGATCAGGTCATCCGGCCCGATAGCGGTTATGTGCACGAGCCGTTGACGCTGCTGGCCTATGTGGCGGCACTCACGCAGAAGATAGAACTTGTGCCTTCGGTCATTGTTCTGCCCTCGCGCCAGACCGCGCTGGTCGCCAAGCAGGCCGCGGAGTTGGACGTGCTGTCCGGCGGCCGCTTGCGTCTCGGCATCGGCGTTGGTCCCAGCGCCGAGGAATACCGCGCCCTGGGCGCGGACTTTCAGATGCGGGGGGATCGCTGCGAGGAACAGATGACCCTCCTCAAGCAGCTCTGGACGCGGCCCACGGTCGAATTTGACGGACGCTGGGACACGGTATCCGGGGCCGGCCTGAATCCGCTACCGGTCCAAAGGCCGATCCCGCTCTGGATTGGCGCGCAGAGCGTGCCCATTCCACGCATTCGGCGTCGGATCGGACGCCTGGCCGACGGCTGGTTTGTGCTGTGTACGCCGGAAGAATTCCCGGCCATACAGGCTGACATTCTGCGCGCCGCTGAAACGGCCGGGCGGAGTCCGCAGGACATCGATACCGAAGCCGGTATAGCCGTGGTCGGTCCCCGCGAGGCGGAATGGCGCGACCGGGTGGCCGGCTGGCGGCGGGCCGGCCTGAGCCACGTGTGTTTACGTACGCTCGGGGGTGGGCTGGATGCGCAGGGGCATCTGGACACTATGCAGCGCGTGTATGCCGAGGCGCAGGGGGGTAGTGGGTAGTTCCTTCCCCCCTTGAGACGTGTGATGCAAATGAACCGGTTTGGCGGTTTCGCCCTCACCCCAACCCCTCTCCCAGAGAGAGGGACTTTTTGACCCTCGCCCCCTGGGAGAGGGTGGCCCGCAGGGCCGGGTGAGGGCGCGAGCGGACGGCCCGGAGGGAGCAATCGCCACAATAGGCAGCACACGTTTGAGAGGGGGAAGGTCAGGATGGGGAACATCACTCCTGGCTGGACGCTCCGGCCTCGGAGAGGGCCGCCAGCGGGCAACCACAGGGGGTTGCCCCGACATTGCGTTAGGCTTCGCCCTTGGGGCCAAAGGAATCGGTCGTGATCCGCCGCGATTTGAACTTCCACTCGCCGTCGACTTTGGCGTACTCGTCGTTATACCAGCCCTTCATCTCCCACTTTTTGCCCTCGCGGTTCATGTGGACTTCCACATAACACGTCCCCGTGGCCTGATCCGGCCCGCTCAGTTCAATGACGTGGTTATGGATGAAGGGCCGCGGTTGCATCGCTAGGCCACCCTTGATCATGGTGCGCAGGCCATCGTGTCCCTGCGCGCCCGGTAGACTGGGGTCGTCGGTCGAGAACGAGCCGTCTTCGGTAAAGAGGTTGACGTATCCGTCCAGATCCTGTTGCCACACACAGTGACAATACTGCAAAGGCAGGTTGCGAATCGCTTCGCGGTCAACCATTTCCTGCATTTGCGTCTCAAGATTCTTGTCCGCCATGCTGTCCTCCTTTTTTCAGTGGTTAGTGGGCTTTCAGTGGTTAGTGGGCAGTGGTTAGTGGGCAGTTCCTTCCCCCTTGAGGGGGAAGGTTAGAATGGGGGGGCTGCATTCCATCACTCCGGCAGAAACGACGGGCTACCCGTTTTGGCGGTTTGGCCGCCGTCGGCGACAAAGGCCGCACCAGTCACAAACGAGGCCAGATCGGAGGCCAGAAACAGGATGACATTGGCCATTTCTTCCGGCCTGCCCAGCCGTCCCATGGGGATGATCTCATCGAATTTCTCGGCAAACCCCGGTTGTTCCAGGGCCGGTGCGATCAGCGGCGTGTCGATGGCCCCCGGACAGATGCAGTTGGCCCGGATGCCGGCACGGGCATACTCAACAGCCACCACCCGGGTGAGATTGATCACGCCGGCCTTGGCGGCGTTATACGCGGCAATCCCGTAATCGGCTCGCAGCCCCGAAATGGAGGCGGTATTGACGATGACCCCGCCGCCGTTCTGGCGCATGACCGGGATAGCCTTTTTCATGGCGTGAAAGACCGCCGACAAGCCCAAGTCGATCATATTGTCCCAGACACTGTCTTCCAGGTCGGCGGTGCGGGCCATGACCGGACTGTCGGGCTGGGCCGCGGGCAGCCCAAAGGCGTTATTGTGCAGAAAATCGAGCCGGCCAAAGGTGTCCGTCGTGGTCGCAATCATCCGGTCAATGTCGGTCTGCTGTGTCACATCGGCGATCACGGTAATGGCCTGTCCGCCCGCTGCCGTGATCTCGGCGACCACCGTGTTCGCGTTCTCTGCGTTGATGTCAGCGACCGCAACCGCCCCGCCACGCTGGGCAAATCCCAGTGCGGTAGCGCGGCCAATACCCGAGGCCGCGCCCGTCACCAAGCCAACTTTGCCGCTAAAATCCATATACGTATCTCCTCAGCAACCATAGCTACGCCAGATTAAAAATGCGCGCCCCATTATCCCAGAACATCTTGCGTTTCGACTCTTCGGGAATGGGCTGATCGAGCATGGCTTGCACGCCCCACGGATAGGTGCCGTCCGGGTGCGGATAGTCGGAGTCCCAGGTGAAATTATCGTCACCCACCAGATCGACCGCGGCTTTCATAGTGGGTTCGTCGCCTCGGAAACCCACGCATACATTGCTGCGAAAATACTCTGTCGGTGGCCGGGTGAGATATTCATGTTCGGCGTTGCCGCTGAACTTCCAGTGTTGCTCCATACGTTGCAGCCAGTAGGGAGTCCAGCCGCCGTCGCCCTCGACGTGGATGACTTTAAGCTGAGGGAATTTTTCAAAGATGCCGAACCAGATCAGGCCGGCCATGGCCGCCATGGCCTCAAACGGATGGGATAAAATATGGCCGCTGGTATGCGTGTCCATGCGGTCGCCAAACGAGGGCACCGAGGCCGAAGCCGAGTCATGGGTTGAGATGGGCTTCCCCAGCTTTTCAACAGTCGCCCACAGCGGATGATAGTCCTCATGCCATAGCGTGCGGCCGCCGACCGGATTGGGCCGCATATAATAGCTGACGCAGCCGTTTGCCGCGGCGCGTTCGGCCTCTTTGACCGCTTCCTCCGGTTCCTGCATGGGCAGGGCCGCGGCCCAGCGCAGGCGCTCGGGCGCTTCGGAGGTATAGTCGGCGGCCCAGTTGTTATAGGCCCGGCAGCAGGCCGCCAGCAGTTTGGTGTCGCGGAACTCGCGGCCGAGCATCTGGCCGGTATAGGTCGGGTAGAGAATCTGGACGTCCACGCCTTGCTCGTCCATGTCCATGAGTCGGCTTTTGGCGCTAAAGCCGGTGTCTTTGGCTCGCTCAAAGCGGTCCATGGCCTTATATGCGGCCTTGAGAAACGCCTTGGCCGCCATCGGATATTTGCCCTTTTCGCGCGTAAACGACTCGCCTTCGACCAGAAAGGTGCGGCGTCCCGACCCCGGTGCCTCGCCCATCCGGGGCGCTTCGGCCTTATACGCGTCCTCCATATGCCGTTCCCACAGCCAGTCCGGCTCCATCATATGGGAATCGGTATCGACAATTTTGAATCCGTCACGCATGGTCAGCTCCCTCCAGTCGTGTTGTTTGGTATCACCTCTGTCGTCACGGGAGTAGGGGGTTGGTCAGCCCTTGGGCAGCCCGAGTACCCGCTCGCCGATGATGTTGTGCTGAATCTCGTTGGTCCCGGCCGCGATGGTGCCGCGCCGCGCCGCCAGCATGCGATGCGACCATTTGCCGCGGTCAATCGCCCCGCTGGCTTGATATTCGAACTGGCTATAGGGACCCAGCAGCTCCATGGCAAAGTCCTGCATGCGCAGGTTCAGGCCGCTCGTGCCGAGCTTCATCATCGAGCCTTCCGGCCCGGGCGGCAGTCCTTTGAGTTGGCTGGTGAGCTGCCGGAAACTGGTGTACTTGAGCGCGGCGGCCTCGCAGGCGAAGCCGGCCAGGCGTTGCCGCACATAGCTATCCTCCCAGGCCGGGCGACCGTCCCGGTCTACTTTTTTGGCCAATTCGGCGAGCTGTCTGACCTCGACCATCATGTCGGTGCGCCCGCCGTGAATCGTACGCTCGAACATCATATTGGTCATGGCGACCATCCAGCCCCGGTTTTTCTCTCCCACAAGACTGGCCAGGGGGATCTGGACATCATCAAAAAACACTTGGTTGAAACCGCTCTCCCCGGTGATCTGGACCAGCGGCCGCACGGTAATGCCGGGGCTTTTCATATCGACCAGCAGATAGCTGAGTCCCTTATGCTTGGGCGCATCGGGATCGGTCCGACACAGCAGGGTCGTGAAATCGGCGCGGTGGGCGTTGGAGGTCCAGACCTTGGAACCGTTGACCAGGAAGTGGTCGCCCCGGTCAACCGCCCGCGTCTCCACCGCGGCCAGATCGGAGCCGTGATCGGGTTCCGACAGGCCCTGGCACCAGATTTCTTCAGCCGGTGGAATCTTGGGGATATAGCGCTGCTTCTGTTCCGGCGTGCCCCATTGCATCAGCGTCGGTCCCACCCGCGCGATGCCCTGGAAATTGACCGTGGGTGGCGCCTTGGCGCGGTCGAGTTCCTGCTGGTAGATGACTTGCTGGATCAGGCTCGCGCCGCGGCCACCATACTCCTGGGGCCAGTGGATGCACATCCAGCCCCCGTCGTACAACCGGCGATGCCAGGCGCGCCGCCGTTCGAACTCTTCCAGGGTGTCCGGGTCGTGCAACTCGTCGTCCCGCCAGTCGCGGGGGATGTTGTGTTCGAGCCAGCTTCTGAATTCCTGCCGAAAAACTTCGTCTTCCGAGCTGAATTTGAAATCCATGCCTAGGCCCTCTCCTCCAACTCGGCCAGTAGCTCGTCCAGGTCCACCTTTCCACGGCTGGCCTGAATATTTCCCTGAGAGTCGCGGGACCAAGTCTCGGGTGGCCGGTCCACCGACAGCTCCACTCCGTTGCCGTCCGGGTCAGCCAGGTAGACGGACTCGGACACGCCGTGGTCGGAGGTGCTCTGTAACGGGTAGTCGGCCTGCCGTAGCGCCTTTACCGCCCGGGCCAGTTCCCGACGGCTGGGGTAGAGAATGGCAAAGTGGTACAGCCCGGTATGTCCGGGCGGGGGCGGGCTGGCATCCGGTCCTGCCCAGGTATTCAGCGCCAAGTGGTGATGGTAGCCGCCGGCGGACAGAAACACGGCCGAATCCTTGTAACGCATGGTCTCCTCAAAGCCCAACAGGTCGCGGTAAAAGGCTAAGGAGCGCTCCAGGTCGGTCACCGTCAGATGAATATGGCCGATGCGGGTCTGAGGGTGGACCGGCTCGGACGGCGTTGTCGTTGCTTGTGCCATAGGGCTCCCTCCTTACCTAGCCGTTGATAAAAGCGCCTTCGCTATCGAGTTGGGTGAGGATTTGCATCCACAGGCCCAGGGTGACCCCTCCGCCGGGAATAGCCGCGGATTGGCCGGCCTCGAACAGCTCACGCTTTGTAGCCCCATGTTCGATGGCCCGTTTGAGATGGGCCACGGCTCCTTCCTTGCGACCGGCGAACACCAGAATGCCAGTCATGACCATTTCACGGTATTTGACCGCAAGGGCCTGACCCTCGCCCGTACCCTTCTCACCGTAGGCTCGGAATGCCTTGGCGTAGTCGGGGTCCTGCTGCTCCATCCAATCGAGAAATGCGTACAGTTGTGGGTCGGCTTCGGCGTACGAACTCGTTGCCGCCCGCGCGTCGGATGTGCTCATGGGTATCCTCCTTTTTCTTGGGCCATAGCATCTTGAGTCGTTGGGGCCAAGAGAGAAGTTTGTTCTGTACGCTTTATAGGAGGTGGTATTGACGTAAGTGATAATGAAACCGAGTGATCAATACCACAAGTGGATTGAGTGGAGCGAGGAGGACGGAGTCTATTTGAGCCACTGTCCCGACGTTATTATGACCATCAGGCTGAGATTGATCGGGAAATCGCTGAGTTGATGGACCTGGATACTGCCATGCGGAGGTATCCACCAACCCTCCTTAATAATTGGGCATGAGCCTACGCTGGCATTTTTGACTACTTGTTATGCTCCCTCTCGCCACTCCAACCAAAGCCCGTGGGCATGAGCAGCGGCCATGTGGCGTTTGGTAGAGCCGCCGTTTTTGAAGTCTCTGATGAGGAGTTGCGCCCAGCCCTCCGGGACACCATCCATAATGACGGCGAAGACGGGCCGGGTTGCCGAGAATGCGGCCAACAGCTTCCACAACTTTTTGCGGTCTTCAGGCGAGAGTTGGTAGAGGACCATGGAGGCGTACAGACACAGGTGTGAGTCCAGCGGGGCCTGGGCTAGCAGGTCGGGCAAATGGGTGAGCGCGTCTCCTGTCACAATCGGGACCGGGTTGGCGCGCACGATACGAGCGGCAGCCTCAGTCTCCCGGTGCCGCTCCAGATGTTCGGGAAAGATAAGCGCGCGCAGCCAGCGCATGGCATCCGCGTCAGTCACATCGATCGGGTTGAGGTCGATCCCCGCGCGCCAGGCGATACGGAATGATTCGGGCAGGGGAGGGAGGGGGACGGTCCCTCTGACCTGGGTTGAAAGCCGGACGGCGGCGTTCCCGTCGCCCCACGTTCTGATTGCCCCGGACGGATACGCATAGCGGTGGTAATAACGGTCCCAATGGAGGTTCAGTCCGGCGCTGCTTCCCACCTCGATAAGCGAGAGGGGCTGGCTTCCGGCCTCTCGCGCAAGCTGAGCAAAGACCGGTAGGAGACAGGTCGTGCGGCGGACGACGTTGGTTTGGGTCAGGCGGGTGGTAATGAGCCGCCTGATTGTCTCGGTGTGATGCCAGACAAAATCTTGAAACAGTGGATAGGTCTCCTGGGCGGGCGAGCGCGGCGCTTTTTCTGAAGCAACCACGTCCGGGTAGAAATCGCGCAAGGGATGCTGGACTCCACCCAGGAGGAGATAGTGCACCGCGCTGAACAGCAGGTTGGCCGACGGCTGCGAGGGCGGACAGCTTGCGGCAAGGCGCAGCATGTCGGGGTCGTTCAGCACGCCTACCGATAAGGCATGGTACAGGGGCGAGCCGTTTTCCGGCGCTTGTTTCAGACCGAAGTTACGGAAGTAGGTGCGAACCTGATCGAGATCGCTGCTTGGCTGGGAAGACATGGGTGAAGGGTGCTCTCCGGGCCTGCTACGCTGAACGGAGGGCTGGGCGGTTGCGCTGCGCGTCACGACAATCGCTCAGAGCAACATCTACCCGCCAAAATAGCTCTTGGGATTTTCGACCATCATGGTGTGAATGGTGCCTTCGCTCACACCGGCCTTGGCCAGGGTTGGAATGATGTTTTTCAGAATGTGGGAGTAATTACTGTTTGGGCAGGCTTCGACAAATTGCTCCCAGGCCTTGCTGGGTCGGCCCAGCAGGCAATGGACGGCATCATGCGAGAGCATAATCCGGTCATAGCCGACGGCCAGCAGGCCAATCAGCGAAGCCAGGCGCATTTTATCCGGAGCAATAATGTCGATGCCGAAGCGGTCAAAACCGATCCATGCGCCGCGCTCCAAAACGTCAAAATAATAGCGCATATCGCCTACACCACAGGCGTGGCCGATGAGCACGCGGTTGAAATCCACGCCTTCATCTTCAAACACGTCCAGGGTCTCGCGGCCAAACGGACCCAACTCGTCATTATGACAGAGGATGGGAATACCCGTCACCTTGTGGGCACGGGCGGCCGCACGCAGACAGGTCTCTTCGTGCGTACCGATCGTTTTTGCGGTCTCGGTCATGCCCGGAATCCCGCCGGTCGCGGTCTTGATGATCCCGGCTTTAATGCCCGTTTTATCAATGCCGTCCGTAATCTCCCGCACATAAATCTCGGCGATATCGTCTGCGGGCAGGCTCCGGAAGTGGGGCGGAATACCGAGGGCTTCGTTGTACAGGCCGGTGGCGACCACGACATTCAGGCCGGATTTGTCTGCGCATTCCGCGGCAAATTCCGGGTCGCGACCCAATTCCATCGGACAGGGGTCAACAAACGAGGTGACACCCAGCTCTTTGATCTCTTTGAGCTTTTCAACGGCACCGGCGATTTCCTTTTTGCGGTCAAAACTGGTGTTATCCCATTCATAGCCGGGGAAACCGACGGTTAAATGCTCGTGGATTAGGGTGAATCCCAGATCGTCAGTGGAACGGTCGCCGAGTACGGTCTGGACATTTACCATGGGTGAGTCTCCTTTCCTCTCTCCTTGCTTCCTGTCTTAATGGGGTGCCGTGCCAGCCTGCTCGATATCGTACTCGACGTCCAACGAAGTCACCCGTCGCAGCTCACGCCGGTATGTCGTGTCTGCATACGGCCGGGCGCGGTGCATGGTCGCCCGGTTGTCGTAGATCACGAGGTCTCCGACTTGCCAGGAGTGACGGTAGACAAACTCGGGTCGGGTGGCGTGCTCAATCAGTTCGAGCAGTAGCAGGCGCCCTTCGGGGGTCGGCCAGTCGATGATTCTGGAGGCGTGCGCCGCGATGTAGAGCGACTTGCGTCCCGTACGTGGCAGGATACGGATCAGAGGGTGAATCGCGCCCTTGAGAATCTCCTGTTCCGTTTGGGAAAACTCGAAACCCAGGACGTGGCGCGAGTGAGCGATGGAGTGATGCACGTGCAGCCCCTCAAGCCGGGCTTTCATCTCGTCCGATAAGCGGTCATAGGCCGCCCGCATATCAGCATATTCCGTATCCGCGCTGACGGGTGGGACGACTCGGGCAAAAAGCATGGAGTAGCGTCCGGGCGGGTCCTGGAAGGACGCGTCCGTGTGCCACAGCCGATTGCCCAGGCCGTACATGCGCTTGCGCTCATCGGCCTGGTAGACTTCTCCGTTCGCGTTAAGATTGGAGACATCGGCTAATGCCTCGTTGCCCAGCCGGCTCTTCTGGAGGGCACTGATGCCGGTCTTGGTGTGCAACTGGCCGTCCAGGCGTTGGGCAAAGGTCAAGTGCTCCTCGTCCGTGAAGTGCTGGTTGCGGAAGACGAGCAGGGCGTACTCGTCCATGCCGGTGCGAATCTCCAGCAGCGTCTCAGGGTCAGTCACCTGGCGGAGATCAATGGAGCTGACCTCGGCCGCGAACTGGGGGTGAAGTTTGCGAAATGTCAGGGGCATGGGAAGCCATCCTTTCTCGAAAGCCGCTATACCATATCCGCGCCTGTCTTGGCGAGGGAGCACGGTCTCAACCTTTGCTCAAGATTGACAGCCCAATAATGCGCGGCATATGGTGCGGGTTCGTCACAACGACGAGATTGCTGAATGAGGAGGTTTGCTATGGATATCGGTAAGGTGGGTGTCTGGTTTTTCCTGGATGGAATGACGGCTCCTGAGAGTGCCCAATTCGCCCGGACGGTTGAGAAGTCCGGCTATAAGACCTTGTGGATACCCGAGGCGGTCGGGCGCGAGCCGTTCGCCCATGCGGCCTATCTGCTGAGCAATACCGAGCAGTTGTCCATCGCCACTGGAATTGCCAATATCTGGGCGCGGGACGCCTATACCATGGCCACGGCAACCAACACGGTGGCCGAGCTGTCGGGCGGTCGGTTCGTGCTTGGCATCGGTGTCAGTCACAAGCCGATCGTGTCCAATCTGCGTGGCCACGACTACAACAAGCCGTATAGCTATATGAAGGAGTATCTGCCGAAGCTGAAAGACGTCTTTTACCAAGCGCCGAAACCCAAAGAGCCGGCTCCCATCGTGATCGCCGCCCTGCATCCCAAGATGCTGGCCCTGTCCGCCGAACAGGCCCAGGGTACGCATACCTATTTCGTGCCACCGGAACATACGGCCAAGGTGCGTGAACAGATTGGCCCCGACGCCTGGATCTGCGCCGCCCAGGCGGTCATTCTTGAAAAGGACGCGACCAAGGCCCGTGCCGCCGCGCGACAGTATATGAAGACCTATGTTCCCCGCCTGCCCAATTATACCAACAACCTGAAAAACCTGGGCTGGAAGGACGCGGACTTTGAAGACGGGTGCAGCGATGCCCTGGTGGACGCCATTGTGGCCTGGGGCAGTGAAGAGCAGATTCGAGACCGTATCGACGCCCATCTCAAAGCCGGGGCCACGCACGTCTGCTTCTTGCCGGTCAAGGTAGACGACGAATCCTTACCCGATATGCGCGCGGTCGAAGCCTTTGCGCCCGGTGCGTAGGGAACGGTGAAGTCACCCGCGGCAGCGGCCACGTCCCTGGCCGCTGCCGCATAAACTCACGATGACCCGTTCAGTCAGCGTTGCCTTTCAGACGGACAAGCCTGTTTCGGCCTACGGGCCGTTGGCGCAAATCGTTGAAGACTACGGCTTTGCCGGTGTGAGCGTCTATAATGACATGCTATACCAGCCCGCCTGGCTGCCGTTGCTGGAAATCGCGCGACACACGACCCGCGTCCGTATCGGTCCCGCGGCGGTCAATCCGTTTACCTGTCACCCCATCAATATCGCCGGCAACATCGCGCTTCTGGATGAAGCCTCACACGGGCGGGCGTACTTGGGCTTGGCGCGTGGAGGATGGCTGGATTTTGTCGGCCTGCACCCTCAGCGGCCCATCACCGCACTGCGTGAGGCGTTTGGCTGCATTCGACATCTGCTCAGCCAATCGACCGAACCCTATCGGGGAGAGGTGTTTTCCTCAGCAGGCGGGGCGGCCTTGCGCTGGAAGATACACCGGCCAGATATGCCTTTTCTGTTGGGGACGTGGGGACCGAAAACGCTTGCCGCGTGTATTGAAGAGATAGCGGAGGTCAAACTCGGCGGAACAACGAACCCGACCGCAGTGTCTCAGATGCGCGCTGCCATAGCCGAGGGCGCCGCGCAGGCCCGACGGCAGGCTGACGAAATTGGCCTCGTGGTTGGCGCGGTCACCGTGGTTGATACGGACGGGAAAGCCGCCCGTGATCTCGCCCGGCGAGAAGCCGCGCTCTATCTGCCGATTATCGCCACACTGGACCACAGCCTGGCCATTGAGCCCGAGTTATTGGCCCGCCTCAAGACGGCGACCGACGCCTACGATTTTGAGCGGGCCGGAAGCTGTATCTCTGACGATTTACTCCAGCGGCTGGCTTTTGCCGGAACGCC
Organism: Candidatus Binatia bacterium; assembly: GCA_022824615.1. Taxonomy (GTDB): domain Bacteria; phylum Desulfobacterota; class Binatia; order Bin18; family Bin18; genus Bin18. The sequence continues at coordinate 14,219 of JAJDZM010000172.1, forward strand.
GGACCAGGTAGCCAATCAAGCTGGGGCGCTGTTCGAGGCAGGTGCCCGCCGGGTCGAGTTCGGCACCCCCCACGGCCTCACAACCGCACAGGGCTTGCGCTTACTGGGCGAGCGGGTGCTGCCGGCACTACGCGCGTATGATTGATGGGAGCTGAAAGGCTTAGCGACATTGTACCGTTCAAGATGTGGGAGGGCGGACTTCCCCATTTTTCTTCCTGGTCAAAATTTTTCAAACTGAGACACGACTGCTTCGGGAGTACGCTGGTCTTGAAGCCTTTGGGTTCTAGAGGTGTCTCTTCGTTAGGTTAGGGAGGGGCTACACAAGGAGGAAGTGAATAATGGCGGATCAGTCCACAGACACCCACCAGGATATTCGCTACGAGCCCGATGAACGTCCTCCGCTCGTGCTCACCCTCGGGCTGGGGCTCCAATATACCATGATTGCTATGGCGAGCATCATAGTGACGCCCGCCATAATGATCCAATTAGCGAAAGGCAGCGAGGCGTATCTGTCTTGGGCGGTCTTTTCGGCGCTGATTATCAGTGGGGCGACCACGCTCGTTCAAGTGATCCGGTTTGGGCGCTTTGGCTCAGGCTATATTCTGCTTATGGGGAGCACGAACGCCTTCCTGCCCGTCTGTGTCTCTGCACTGGAGCAGGGGGGCCCGGGTCTGTTGGCGAGTTTGATCATCATTTCCTCCTTCTTCCAGTTCATTATGGCCGGAAAGTTGTCGCTCCTTCGACAGATATTCACGCCAACAGTGGCCGGTACCGCGATGCTCCTGATTCCCATCATGATTGGGCCGCTTATTATGAAGAAGTTGGTGGACGTACCAGAGTGGGCTTCTCCTGCGGCTGCACCGGCAACGGCGGCCGTAACCGTCCTCGCGATGATCGTTGTGGCGATCCGCGGCTCTGGAATGTGGCGATTGTGGGCTCCCATCATCGGCTTAGGAGCCGGCAGTATCACGGGGGCCTTTTTCGGCCTATACGAGACCGCCCGCATTCCTGAAGCAGACTGGATTGGGACGCCCTCTATGGTATGGCCCGGATTCGATCTGAGCTTTGGTCCGCACTTCTGGGCTCTGCTACCGGCGTTCGTGATGATAACATTTGTGGGGGCGCTCGATACGGTTGGGGATACCATCGCAATACAACGGGCCTCGTGGCGCAGACCGCGGGCCGTGGACTTTCGCTCGATACAAGGCTCGCTCAATGCCGACGGGCTGGGCAATCTGCTCTCGGGGCTTGCTGGTACGGTGCCGAACACGACCTATGCGGCCAGTATCGCGATTGCCGAAATCACCAGGGTGGCATCGCGGGCGGTTGGCGTGTGCGTGGGAGGACTGTTCCTGGTCATTGCCTTCCTGCCCAAACTGATCGCGGTGGTGTTGGCCATCCCGAGTCCGGTGATGGCAGCGTACCTCATTGTGATCGTGTCCGTTCTCTTTGTGATGGGTATTCGCGTTCTTGTCCAGGACGGACTCGACTATCAAAAGGGGGTGATTGTCGGATTCTCGTTCTGGACCGGAATTGCCATGCAGTTTGGCTGGATATTCCCTGATTATCTCCATGGAACGCTGGGGGAATTGTTAGAGAACGGGGTGACAACCGGCTGCGGCATGGTGATCGTCCTGACTTTATTCCTTCGCCTAACGGGCTCACGACCGCAACGTTTCAAGACTGCCGTCCATCTTGAGGCACTCCCGAAAATTGACACCTTTTTGTCTGAATTTGCCGCCCGCAAACGCTGCGGCCCGGAATGGGCAGTGCAACTCCGAGCGGTTGGAGAGGAAGCACTGCTGACGTTTATTCAACAGAAAGGCGATGGAAAAGCAGGGGAAGAGCGCCACATGCTCCTCATTGCACGAAAGAATGGCAGAGCAATCGATTTGGAGTTTATTGTGTCTGCCAACAAGGCCAACTTAGAGGACCAAATGGCAGTCCTCAGTGAACAGGCCGCTGAAATACCCAATGAAGATGAACTGTCCTTGCGCCTGCTCCAACACCACGCTACGTCCGTACGCCATCAGCAATTCCACGACACCGACGTGGTCACGGTCCGTGTGGAGTCGGCTGTCTCTTGATGAGTGGACCCACGTGGCTCCTTTTTGAGTGGGCCGGGAGCTATATCTCTGGCGCTACGTGCGCATGTTGAGGCAATCTGAGTAGGCTTGATATACGACATCACGTTGAGTAGATGTTGTTCATGAAGACTATCGCCTCACGAATGTTAACCGCAGCGCCAGGCAAGGTGTGGGCGGAACTTGAACGGGAGGGGGCGCTGGTGGTCACCAAGGACGGGGTTCCCCGCAGCATCATGATTCCCACCAGTGACGCTACACTCCTTGAGGATAGAAGCTCAGCCCGCGCGTTGAAACACCAGTTCCGGCACCACCACTTCCCACTCCTCGCATTTGAGCGCGTTCCGGTACTGTGGTTCCGAGTCGGTCCGACTTCGCGTAACAACAGCCAAGACTGTTGCCGACTGCAAGCGCAGTGCAGCCGGGGGTTTATAGCCTTTGGCCAGGCGCCCTACCACGTTTCCGCTACGGTCCAGCAGTAGCCACGGTTGTTGCGTAGTACGGACTCGGAGCGGATTACCAGGCGAGAGAGAGGCGATGGCACGATGCACCGGTTTGCTAGTCTGGTAGCGCCCCGCAAAGCTCAGATCAACATCGCGCAGGCGAAGCCGCTGATAGCGGGTTGTCATCTCCGGGGTGGGAGGCGGTACTGCGACCGGGGGCCGATGCAAGACCGAGGGATGATCGTGCAAGGTCGCTTGGAACGGATGGGATTCGTCAGAGCACGCCAGCGTCAAGGTCTGTCGAGCACGAGTCATGGCCACGTAGTAGAGGCGGCGGGGTGCGTCTGGGTCTTCGCCTCGGCTGAGGCTGTTCCAGCCGCCATCCAGAACGACCACGTGGTCGTTCTCCAATCCTTTGGCGCGATGCGCGGTCAATAGTAACAGGCCGCGCTGTCGGCGGCGCACGTCTCGCCCCCACTCCGCCAGCCACTCGATGAAGTGATCCAGCGGGGTTTCCGTCCCGCCGGTTTCCAGAGCATATTCGTCTGCGGCTTCTCGTAGCAGTTCGACCCAGGGACCGGAGACCTGGGCGTCCAGCCAAGCGCTGAGGACGGTACCGTCCACGAGGCCGGTTTTGCATCGGCGGAGCCAGGCAAGTAGTGCCTGGGTCTCTCGCAGCCGCCAAAATCCCGGGATTTCCTCGTTGCCCATCTGGACCGGAATGCCGTGGACTTCGCAGCAGGCCCGCACCGGCTCCAGGTAGCGCCACTCGCGAGCAATGATCGCGCAGCCGGACCAGTCCCAGTCCGGCGCTATGATAGACAGACGCTGCAACTCCGCTATTGCCGTCTGGGCCTGTGAGATCGGGTTACGCCGTACGGGGAGAATCTGCACCCGTCCGCGCGACACGGGGTCCAGCTCCTCCCAGCTCCCGCCGGGCGGCTGCTTCGCGCGTGCCCGATCAACATGGATGGGATGGTCGAATTTCATGCGACGGCCGGCCGGCTCAATCACCGCGTTGGCCGCAGCAATGATATGAGCCGTGGAGCGGTAATTGTCCGTCAGGAAAGCCGGTCTGGCCCGATAGTCCGCCTCGAAACGCTTGATAAACTCGACCGACGCGCCGCCGAAAGAGTAGATGTTCTGGTCGTCGTCGCCCACGGCAAACAGGCTGAGTTTCTCGTCCTCGTCGGCCAGGGTGCGGCCGGCCAGGGCCGAGATTAAATCATACTGATCCGGACCGATATCCTGGTATTCGTCCACGAGTATCCAGCGGAAACCGGCCAACAGTCGCGCCCGCTGCTCGTCGGCGTCATCCGCCGGCAGCCCCTCACCCCGCAGCAAAGCCACCGCCTGCCGGAGTACCTCCTGGAAGGCGTCGTTGTCCATCTGTTCCGCGCGGCCGCTGAAGCTGGCACCCACCAGCCGCATGGCAAAGCCGTGACAGGTGAGTACGGTTATGCCACGGGCCTCGTTGCCGAGCAGGTCGGCCAGACGGCGGCGAATCTCGACAGCAGCATGACGATTATAGGCCAGGGCCAGAATGCCGCGCGGGTTTTCGCGCCGCACGCGCAATAAATAGGCGATCCGATGGACCAGCACTCGGGTCTTGCCGGAGCCGGGACCGGCCAGCACCAGGACGTTGGTCTGTTCACGATCATCGGCGACGATGCGCTGCTGGACGGGATTTCTCAGGTTTTCCACAATGGCCTGCCACGACTTCAGCGTGGTCTGACGCGCAATCTCCTTGTCGCGAGCGGGCAGCCAGCGGCGCAGAAAGTCCTGCTGCTTCAGACGGAAATAGTCCATGACGAGAGCCAGCGCGTCGGTCATGGCCTGCAAGCCCCGCTGGACATATTCCGCCATGACGTGAATTTGGAGCACCTGGTCCTGGTAATGGAGCTTGAGGGGTGTGAAATCGGCGTTGGTGAAGCGGCGCTGTTCCTGACTCAGACGGATGGACATGGCCGGACGGAAGACGGCCAGTCCCTTATTGAGGCGGATGATTTCCTGTTCGTGCAGCCACAGCAGGGCACGGTCCAACAGCCGTTCGGGGTTCCTTGCCGTGGTTTTGAGCTCCAGGTTGGATCGAATCGCGCTCAACAGCTTGCCGAGTGTTGTTTCGACCAGCAGGTCCGTGCCCCGACTCCCTGGGGGCAGGCTGCCGAGCAGGTGGTTCAACAGCACCCGAGCCGCGGCCCGGCGTCGCTCCGCGGTCTCTATCAGCGCAGCCCACTCGCGCTGAAGCGTAATCTGTACAGCCTCCCGACCGAACCCGCGTACACCCAGGCTGCCCTTCCCACCTTCCTCGCCACGTCCGTCCAGGGCAAGACCGCGCAGAACACGCACCACGCGTTCCGGCAGGGCGGATGCATGGCCGGCGTCCTTGAGCCGTTGGGTGGCGAGGCGCACGTGCAGCGTTGAGGTATCATCCTTTCCCATGTTCGGAGCATTTTCTCGCAGGGTGGCGATGAGGGCGCGCTCCAGGTCTGCGGCTTCGTCAAAACGTTTTGGTGAGGCGTGCTGGACCCCGGCGTGGACAAAGGCGGTCAGTGCAGTGTCGTTGTTGGCGATCCCCAGTCGCTCCAGGTCGTGCAGAGCGCGACGCACCTGTTCAGCCGGCAACCCGGAGACTGTCATTAATTCGTCGGTAGAGATGCCTTCGTCGGGGTCGGCATCAATCAAATTCTCAGTAATAGCCAACAGCCGTTTGCGGTAGTCGGCCGTAACGGTGGTCTTAGCCAGTTTTGCTCGGGCTTCTTCTATTGAGCCGACCCGCAGGGAGGACGGGAAGACCTGCACACGGTTCTCCCCGCGGGTCAATAATTCAGCCTCCTCCAGCCAGGAGATGGCGGTCCGCACACGTGTATCGTCGGTCGCGGAGTCGCGCTCGAACGCAGCGTCCTCGTCCTCACCGAGAATCTCTCCTGTAGTGGCAACGATCTGGCCGTCCAGGCGTTTCTTGCGGTCCAGGTTGCGCAGCGCCTTGAGGATGGCATGGATTTCTTGCCGGGTCAGCCGCGAGCGGGCTGACATGCCGAACTGTCGCTCGACGTCGTCCGCCGTGTAGAGCAGAACGCAGCGCGCCGTTTCCCGGTCGCGTCCGGCCCGACCCGCTTCCTGCACATAGTTTTCCAGCGAACCGGGGATATCGGCGTGAATGACCAACCGCACATCCGGTTTGTTGATACCCATGCCGAAGGCGTTAGTGGCGACGATCACCTGAATGTTGCCCTCGATGAACCGTTGCTGCGTGTCCTTTTTAATTTCAGGAGACAGG
>JAJDZM010000194.1 GCA_022824615.1 Candidatus Binatia bacterium
GCAGTTCTTAGCGTTTATTGAGTCTCAGCTGAAAGGAATAGGAAAGCAGAAAAACGGAGAGTGAGAGTGCTATGGCAGCTCCGTTCCTCATCCAAGCCGTTTCCGACCTGCTGGCTGATATTCCTGACGAGGGGAAAACCCTTCTCGATGTCAGCTGTAAAGAAGGGGACGTTTTAGCATCGTTACAACATCGACGTTTCGCGCTTCGGGGGACTAACTTTGAAGCCAGTGGACCGGACAAGAACGGGCTCCCTATTGATTACGGCGTGGACCTGCGCGAGCGGCTGCCCTACGACGATGCAAGTTTTGATGTGGTTTTGCTGGTTGAGGTCATTGAACACCTGTCCGACCATCAAGCGGCACTGGGCGAGTTAGCGCGTATTCTCAAACCTGGCGGATCGTTAATTCTGACGACACCCAATGTTATGCGCCTGAACTCGCGGGTGCATTTTATGCTCAGCGGCTACCACAAGACCAAACGGCGCTTTATTCCATTTGAGACTCCCCTCAACCACGCCCACCGGTTTCACAACTATCCGATTGAGCTGCCGATTTTATACTATCTATGTAAGCAAAACGGACTCAGCCTGGAACGCCTGGGTCACGGCAAGGTCAAGCTCTACTCGCGGCTCTTGCTGGCGACGCTGGGTTTACCCGTGATGGCCTATACCTGGTACACGCTGTGGATACGTGAGAAAAACCCGAACCAGCGACAGGAAAACGGAAAGCTGCTGCGCTGGCTGTGCCACCCCCGCCTTCTGATGGAAGACAATTTAGTATTGCGACTCCGGAAAGTTGAGACCGTTTAATGGAGCGTCTCCTCGTTGCCCAGACCGGTTTTCTTGGGGACGTGGTTTTGACCACTCCGCTCCTCAGTACCCTGCGGCGCGAACTCAACCCTGAATCGCTGACCGTCCTCACGACCCCCCAGGCACGACCGCTCGTCCAAGATCACCCCGCAGTGGACAACGTTCTCGTCGATAGCAAGCGTGGGGATGATCGAGGGTTTTTCGGCATGCTGCAAACGGCCCGCCGGCTCCAGCACCAGCACTTTACGCTGGCAGTCGCGCCGCATAAATCACTTCGGACTGCTTTGCTGCTGGCCCTGTCTGGCATTCCCCACCGTGTTGGCTTTCGCCAAAGTCCGGGCTGGTTCTTGTATCATCAGACCGCCCAGCGAGACACCGACCGACACGAAGTTGAACGTATTTTATGCATTACGCGTGCTTTTGGTCTTGAGCCCGAATCCTGCGACCGTACACCGTATGTCGCCTATCCCCCAGCAACCCAGACCCATGTCCAACGATTCTTTGACGAGGCCCAGATCGCCGACTCCGACCCGGTATTTGTGGTGTGTCCAGGCTCGGTCTGGTATACAAAACGCTGGACGACGGCAGGCTATAGTGCCTTAGTTCGTTCGCTGGCACGTGACTACGGACGCGTGGTGTTGTGTGGCGGACCGGATGACGTGCTCATAGCGCAGGAGATTGAAGATCAGGCCCAGGTGGCGGGCCTGCTCAACCTTGCCGGTCAGGCCGACCTGCAAACGTTTATGGCTCTCATTGATCGGGCTCAGATAGTGATTAGCAATGATAGTGCGCCTATGCACCTTGCCGTTGCGCGGCAGGTTCCGGTTGTTGCGATCTTTTGCGCGACCACACCAAGCTTGGGGTACGGTCCGTATAGCGATAATGCGGTGATCGTTGAAAAAAAGGAGGTGTTTTGTCGTCCCTGCCATCGGCATGGTGGGCCTTCCTGCCCACGTGGCACTGAAGAGTGCATGCAACTGATAACGGCCCATGACGTATTAGCCGGGGTTGATAGGCTTCTCAAACGATCTGCGCCTCGTCCTGTGCAGATAAGCCACGACCAGTAGCGTTACCATGACACTCCAAGAACGCTTTGCCGAACTCAATGCCACAACGTCGGCAACCGCCAAAGAATGGGCAAGGCAAAACAAGCCGGTGAAATCCCGGCATTTCATCTTCTCCCCTCTTGGCGCATTCTTTTCCTCTTATCTGGGCAAGGGTGAGTGGCGACACGGAATGAACGGTTTGACAATAGCGTTGTTCGATTCCTACGCCGTACTTGTCACGTATGCCAAGCTGTGGGAAATTCAAAATGGACTGATAGATGAGGCCCCTGAACCTCAAGGCAGCACATCCACCCCTTCCAGTCATTCACACTCGGACGCGGCCTCTGGGTAAGCTTCTACGCACACGTCCCTGATACGATGTTTGCCATCTTCCGTTCGCTGACACCCCCAAGCGGATTTGCTGAACATGCGACCACCGCCTGCAGCTGGTGGCTCAGAGATGGACAAAGGGCTACACTGCTCAACGCCCTAGAAGCAATCAAAGCCGGCAGGGCTGACTGTCTCCAAGGCGGACGAGGTATCATCCAGCGCGTTCCGTTCGACACGCAGGGTCCGGCTATCGTCCGACGCTATCAACGTGGAGGCCTGGTTCGCCATTTTATACACGACCGGTATTGGGACCGCCCACCACGCCCTTTTGTCGAACTCTGCACGACAGTCCTAGCCCGCGAACGCGGCGTACCAACGGTTGAAGTCCTGGGTGCCGGGGTTGAGTGGCGGTCTTTTGGATTGTATCGAGGAACCCTCATCACTCGTGAAGCCCAGGGGTTTCGCAACTGGCGGGAATGGCTGCAAACCAACCCGCCGGTTGAGGGACGTCAGGTTCTTACTGACAAAGTCTTGCAGACGATCAACACCATGCATGAGAGCGGTATCTCTCATGCAGACCTCAACCTCACGAATATTCTCGTTCGGAATGACGCTGACCAATACGAGGTGCTCATTATCGATTTTGACCGGGCACGCATCTTTCCCGCCCCTCTCCCCTCTGCCCATCGCAAACGAAACCTTGCTCGCCTTCGACGCTCAATAGCGAAATTTGGCGCCGAGCAATAGTTGTTTGAACGAGGAACGACTCTTGAGGGGCAATAGAGGGCTGTACGACAATTCCGACAGGATCAAAAGTAGCGATTTCGCTTATCTCTTCGTTTGGCTTCTCACCCGGAGCCAGGAGACGGAGAAACACATTTATTATACCATCCGTAGCGTGACGCGACCCACTGTTGCTATCCAACCCGCTCGTATTCTCATCCTTCTCTTCGGGGCAATTGGGGATGTGACCCGGGCGCTACCCTTACTCACCCGAGTCCGGCGGGGCTATCCGCGGGCACATATTACCTGGGCGGTAGAACCAGCGGCGGCTCCTTTACTTGAAGCGCACCCTGCCCTCAATGAAATATTGCTCTATAACCGGTCTCAAGGGCCTCGGCAGTTTTGGCCCTTTCTTCAAACGATTCGGTCCAAACAGTTTGACTTGGTCCTTGACCTGCAGCGCCATGCCAAGAGTGGCTTGGTCAGTCTCTGGTCGCGGGCACCGGTTCGACTGGGGTTCCATCGTCAGAACACTAAAGAAGGCAATTGGCTGTGTAATACACATACGATTGATCCCATTCCAGACTTCTCTCTCAAACTTCGACAATATTTGCGTTTTGCGGATGCTCTGGGTCTTCCCGACGACGGGGTAGCATTTGCCCTCCGGCTGCGGGAGGAAGAAGAGCGCTCTATCGACACCTTACTCGCCAATACTCCGCGTCCTTATGTGACCTTTTTTCTTGGCTCGCGCTGGCCAAGTCGGTTCTGGTTTCCCACGGCAACCGCTCAGGTGGCACGAACCCTCCGGCAGGAGTATGATATGGGCACAGTGTTAATTGGGGGGCCAGGAGAGGTGATGTTTGCGAATCAGGTCAGCGCCGCGCTGGGGGAGGCGAAAGCAACCGATTTGAGTGGAAAAACCAGCCTGCGTGATCTGATTGGTATTTTTTCGCGTACCCGGCTCGGCATTGGACCAGATTCAGGCCCCATGCATATTGCCGCAGCAGTTGGAACGCCAGTGATTTCCCTGTGGGGCGCCACAAGTCCTATCCGCTCGGCACCATGGGGCTCGGAAGATCTTGTTCTGTGTGGCTCAGCGGCGTGCAGTCCGTGTTATACGCGAGACTGCAAAATTCAGCGTGCCTGTATGCAGCGCATTACCCCGGAGCAGGTCCTTGAGAAAGCGCGTCACGTCCTCAATCGTGTCCAGACGCCCTAAGCACGGCCCAGGAAGCAGGGTCGACCGGCATATCTGTATGAATCGTCCGAATATCCTTTTTCTCCTCATTGACTGTTTACGTGCCGATGCTGTTGTCGGCGAGGACCGAGGCGCACAGACGCCGACCCTGGACCGCCTCGTTCGTTCCGGCGTGGCCTGCACGCAGGCCATTGCCTCGGCTTCTTCAACAACGCCCTGTGTAGCCAGCCTGCTGACCGGCAGCTACTCCTTCGTGCACGGCATTCGTTCCATTTTCGGTCTGAAACTGAATCCCGCAGCCCCGTCCTTGGTTGACGCCTTCCGGGCATATGGCTACCAGACCTGGGCGGAAGTGAGTGGCCCCCTCTTTCCTGAGACCGATCTGGATCGCGGGTTTGACGTCTATCACTGCCGGGAGGGGTCAGCCTATCTATCCACGAATTGGGGTGCAGATTTTCGGCAGCGCCTGCAAGGCCTAGCGACACAGCAGCCGTGGTTCGGCTTTTTACACTTATGGGAACTGCATCATCGGCGGCATATCCTGCCGGCCTTCCGAAGCCAGACCTACGGCCGGAATCGCTACGAGCGTGCGTTATCGTGTCTGGACGCCGAGTTGAGCAGACTCCTCGCCGTACTCCCCGAGAATACACTGGTCGTGGTTCATGGCGACCATGGTGAACATGTCGTCAAGACAGACCTCCAATATCGCTGGTATCGCTTGGTACGCGACCTGTCCGGACGGAAAACGGTTAAGCGCGAAGGGCATGAGATGGACGTCTCCGAGGATCTCATCCGCGTGCCGCTGGTCTTTTCGATGTTGGGAGCCGGGACAGACTCCTTCCGCCTGCCAGCGGGCAAACTCGCCCCTCAACTCGTCCGCCAGATCGACGCCCTGCCAACCCTGCTGAACCTCGTTGGCGCCCCGGCTCCGCAAGGGATTCATGGCACGAGTATCAAACCGGCACTGCTGAATGATACCCCACTCGGCCTGGAGGCTTATATGGAAGCGTTTTTGCGCGTTCGTTCGGCTCCGCGCGATCAGCGGGTCGGTTGGCGTACACCCGAGTGGAAATACATCTATGCTCCCAATAATCCGCGTATTCCCGCAGAGCTGTATAACCTTCCGAACGATCCGTCGGAACGGTACAACTTGGTCCACCAACGCCAAGATATGGCTGGGCTGCTTCAGCGCCGGATTGAGGACATACGACACGGATCGCGTGTCGCAACGCCAGAGTTCGTCATGTCAGAGACGGAAAAGGCCGACCTTGAAAAGCGTCTGACCGATCTCGGCTATATGTAGGGAAGCCCGTTGTTGTGAGCGTTACGAGTTCCGTCAGCACGACCGTGCCCGCCATTGTCCATTCACATCTGGATGCTGCGCGAATCTCAGACCTTATTTCCTCACAGCCAATACACTGGCAGTGCACCCGTATTTTCAAACAGGACGCAGGCACGGCCGTGACGCTGATGTCCGATTCGACCCAGGCCGTCGTGGTCAAGCGCCACCAACTGGCCCACTGGCGTCGCTGGGCGGACGCCTTGATCCACGGCTCTCCGGCTCGTCGGGCATGGCGCGGAGCGCAATTATTACAGACACACGGCTTTCCCGTTCCTCAACCACTGGCTGTTGTGGAAAAACGGAAAGCCGGTCTGGTGCAGGAAAGTGTCTATATCAGCCAGGCGCTGCCACACCCTCCCCTTTCGGACTATTGGCGGGAGTCTGCGCCGCACTGGTCTGTGGCGCAGCGCCGCCTTTTTCTTCGCGAACTGGCGCTCTTCGTACAGTCTTTTCACGCGGCCGGCCTGTATAGCGGAGACCTGAGAGATGCGAACCTGCTCGTGGAAGAGTGCGCAGTGCAGCATGGACCGAGGTGGCGGTTTTGCCTCGTTGATCTTGATCGCCTCAAACACGACCCGAGTCTGACACTGCGACGGCGCGTCAAAAATCTGGTGCAACTCGACCGGACTCTGGGCCGTCGGGCCCGGCAGGCTGAGCGCCTGTTCTTTTTGTATACCTATCTCGGCTCGCCTCTGCCGTCATCTCAGCAGCGCCGCGCTTTGCTCAAAACGTTGCTGTCCGTACGTCGCCGGAAAGACCGCGAGTATGCCAAACGAAAACGGCGCCGCGCACGGGCCACAGACAGGGGGCAGACTCCTGGTGCAGCCCATATCCTCGACCCACCTCATGGAATCGTTCCCCGGCGTCCTATCTCGTGCTGTATTGTCTGCTTTAATGAAGAACAAGCTATTCGGCGCTGTCTTGAAAGCGTCAAGTGGTGCGATGAAATCATCGTGGTTGACTCATTTTCCACCGATAAGACCGTAGAGATATGTCGAGACTATTCAACGCGTATCATTCAGCGTGCGTGGCCGGGCTATGTTGAGCAAAAACGTTTTGCTCTCTCTCAGGCAAGCCATGAGTGGATACTGAACATTGATGCGGATGAAGACGCCAGCCCACTTCTTCAGAACGAGATTCAGGCTGT
>JAJDZM010000009.1 GCA_022824615.1 Candidatus Binatia bacterium
CCCTCGAACTCCACCCGGTAGGACGAGGCGCGCGCCACGGCGTCCCACGTGATGGTGACCGAATCGCCGGCCGCCGACACCTGCACGTTGGACACGGCGTCGGTGGGCGGCAGCGGCGCGCCGCGGCTGGCCGGGCAGGAACCGTTCCGGATGGCGACGCAGGCCGATGCCTTGCCCGCCGCCAGCCTGATGGGCGTGTAATCGGGCTTCTGCGACACCTTCATGCTCACCGTGCCGCTGCGGGTGGGGCCGCGCAGGTTCCTGTTGCCCTTGCCCCGCACCAGGAAGTCGATGGTCGTCTCCGTGTCGCCCCCCTCAATGCTCCCGGTCCCCGTCTTGGGCCCGTGGACGTACTCGGTGACCGTGCGCGACGGCAGGTCGATCACATTGCCCACACTGCCCGGGGGACAGACCCCGTGGTCTATCAGGAACTGGGTGCACTCGATCTTGGGCGTGATGTTCCTGGTGTACGTATCCCCGTTGATCAGGTTGTCGTCGTCGGTCAGGGCGTAGGTGAAGACGACGTTCTTGTGGAAGGGGCCGTTGAGGGCCCGCACGGTGAACTCGATCTTGTCGCCGCTCTGGCTGGCACCCGATTGGCCCACCACCTCCAGCACCGGCCGGTCGGTGTCTACGATGGTGGCAAAGGTGCACATGCTCCCATCGGGACAGGTGGCGCGGCCGCTGGTCCTGATCTTCACGAAGGGGTTCTGTCCGATCGGCCGGATAAGCACCCTCATGCGCTCGTTCCGCTCCACCTTCCCCAGGCCGCCTTCGTTCAGTGCCTTCATGGTGAACAGGTTGAGGCTGGTCGAGCCCGCGGGGATGGTGGCCAAATGGCAGCCGCTCTCCAACATCACGCCGTCGCGATTGATCAGCCGGTAGTCCGTCGCCTGCACCCCGTCTTCATTGGTGGGGCTGATGCAGTACCCGACGTGGGTGTCCACCGGCACCGAAGCGCTGCCCCATTCATTGGTCAGCTCGACGCGGAAGGTGTGCCCGCTCTGGGTATCCTCCCACAGCGTCACGTCGGCTTCGGACATCTTCAGCAGGCTGGGCGGCCCGCCGTTGTGCAGGTAGATTTTCAGCTTGCTGGGCTCGCCCACCGTGTAGCCGCCGGTGAAGCCCAGGATCTCGATGACCACCTTCTCTGTGGGCTCATGCACGCCGTCGTTGATGACGGTGTAGGGCAGGCGGCCCGAGATCCCGTGCGGCTGCCCGCCCGGGAACGGCACCCGGATGGTGCCCCGGTTGGTGGCCCGGTTGTAGTCGCCGCCGAAGGTGTAGTCCGTGCCGTAGGTGGCCGTGCTCTCCGCGTCCACTATCCGGTAGGTCGCGGTGTAGATGTTGGGCGTCGACAGCGAGAACTTGATGCTGAGGTGGTTGCTCCCGTCGCCCTCCTCCATCTCGGGGTAGGCGGGCAGGCACATGAACTCACGGGTCCACCATCTGGGATTAGAGAACCCGCAGATGGTATCGGGATGGCCCGGTTCGACGTAGAACTGGTTGAAGGAGACGGGCTGCTGGCCCCAGTCGTCGATGACCCGGAACCTGAGAAACTCGTAGGGCCAATCCACGACGTACTTCCCGGGCAGCCGGTTGTCCGGGTCCTCGGACACGGTCAGCTCGATGCCCTCGCTGTCCACGCCCTCGTACCGGTCGTCGTGGAAGATAACAACGTGGACTTCCTTGGTGATGGCGTTGGGCGGAATCTGCCCGTCGAAGCAGTGGTCCGTCTGCCGCACGCCGTCCAGCATTACCCGGTAGTCCTCGCCGGCGGCGTCGTCGAAGGGGCCGCTGGTGCTGTAGTCCCGCTTCGCGTTGCCGCCGGTGCAGATCCGGAACCCCAGGGGCGAATTGTGCACTATGTTGGTGCGGACGTAGAAACTGTACTGCGTCGTGCCGCCGCTGTCGGTCTCGTGCACGTCCTTGCTCACGGGCCGACCGCTGCTGCCCAGGGGTTTGGAAGGGGGCTTCTTGAGCACTTCGTCGAAGGACAGGGATATCTTGGGGTCCGGCGCGAGGTAGTGCTCCACCTGGAACACCTGGGAGATGCCCAGCATGCGCCGGTTCTGGCCATTGCCTATTGGTACCTGTTGGATCGGGTTGGTGTTGGTCCCCCACTGGCCCACCCAGGGCTGGGCATTGCCCAGCTCATGGAAGGAGTTTTTGTTGGCGGCGGTCCCGGCGTTGCGCCCCGTGCCGGTGAGGGTGCCGGTCCAGTGCTGGTTGGCCGCAGTCTGCGCGTCGCCGTTGGAGTTGCGCGTGTCGGCCTTTTCCTGGGCGGCCCACCTGCCGTCCCAGAAGTCGGCGTAGTCGTCGGCGATCCTCTCGCCGCCCAGCCAGTACACGGGCGTGGTCCACGGCTGGTCCACGCCGCCCAGGTCGTTGGGCATGGTGAGGCTGTTCCAGTTGGCGTCCACGCCGTCCGTGCTGGCGACGGGCTCGAAGGTCGTCCGGTACGGCTTGATGTCGTCGTGCCCGTTGCTGTTCATCTGGTTGCGGATGAAGTTGCGGTAGTCGTGGAATTGGAGACTCTGCGCGTTGCGGCCGCCGGTGGTCAGGAAGACCAGCCGGAACTGCTGGCCCGGTCCCGCGTCGGCCGGCTTGAATATCCAGTCCCTGTCCACCTCGGTGACGTTGGCGATACGCACGGTGGCGGTGTGCCGCGTGCCGGCGGTGATGTGGGACGGCAGCGTGGCCTGGTCCAGCTTGATGAAGAAGTTCTCGGCGCTCTCGATGCGATTGTCCTTCGTGATCCCGATGTCGATGTCGACGAACATCGCTCCCACCAGCGGGTTGACGGTGATGGACTGCGGGCTGGTGAAGTCGTTCGTGGCGGCGGTGTCGGAGTTCACCTTGATGGTGATGGGCTCCCGGCGCACGATGGGGTTGTCAAACTCCAGCCGCACCCGGAGGTTCTGCCCCTCGATGGCGGCGTACCGGCGGTACTCGAAGTTGGCCGTGATCTGCGGGCTCTCCCCTGGAGGGAGAGGGCGAGGGGGAGGGGGCGGGGGGGAGGGGGAATATGCAAAGTGAGACACGACCGTTTGGCCGGTCGTGTCTCACTTTCGTCTTGTCCTGCTGTCTGCGACGCCTCCCCCCGCCCCCTTCCCGCCCACGCAATCCCCCCTATCTGCCCGGAGATGTCAAGATGCTGGCGGGCACGTCTATGAAAGGATTGACATACTGGCCTGAAGACCAAACATATGACGACGAGGTCGAAGCTAGGTCGATGCCGGTCCTTGCTGGGGGATTCCGGCACCGGCTGGTTGTGTGCCCAGTGTGCGGTCCTCCACCGGCTCGAGGCGCAGCCTCAGCCCCAGGGCGTTGGCGACCTTCAACAGCGTTGACAGGGTGGGGTTGCCGTCTTCGGACAGCGCCTCGTAGAGGCTGCCCCGGTTTAGCCCCGTGCCGCGGGCGAGAGCGCTTATGTTCTGCGTTCGAGCGACCTGCATCAGGGCGGCGCGAATGACGGCCCCGTCCCCAGGGTCCTCTTCCGTAGCCGCTTTGAGAAGCCCCCGGGCATCCTCCTCGGTCTTTACGTAGTCCGTTGCCTTGAACTTGCGGTACTCCTCAGACATCAGATCCTCCATTCTGTTGCCATTCTCTTGGCTCGCTCTATGTCTCGCCGTTGGCTGCCCTTGTCGCCACCACAGAGCAAAACGATTAGCTCAGCACCTCGCGTGATGAAGTAAATCCGATATCCAGGCCCGTACTGAATTCTCATCTCAGATACGCCGTCGCCAACAGACCTCACGTCTCCCAGATGTCCGTCTTCGGCTGCCAGCAACCTGGCGACGATGCGGTTCACCGCCTGGCGGTCCCGCAACCTGCCAAGCCACCGATCAAACGTCGCGCTTCGCAGGATCGTGAACACGGCTCGAAGAGAGGGTGGATAGGGCGACCACGCGATTTGTCAAGCCCCCCCAACGAGTGTCACGCCTCGTTCGGATACGCATCCTTTGCCTCCCTACCCTGGGCCATGACGTGCGGCCATGGACGGAACACGGTATGAATAGTCAACAGTCTAGCATATTGAGGACTCCCGATGAAAGGGACAGGTTTGGCCGGTCGTGTCTCGGTTTCGTCTTGTCCTGCTGTCTGCGACGCCTCCCCCCTAGTCTGCCCGGAGATGTCAAGCTTCATCCCGTAGACGGGTCTGCACCAAGTCGGCCGCTTTGGAAGAAATATCAATGCCGACCCACTGGCGGCCTTCCATTTCCGCCGCCGCCCGACAAATCCCTGCGCCAGAAGCGTCATTTGCTCCATCGTGTCCAAGTCGCGGACGTTGTGGCGTCCGGTCTTACGCCGCTGGGGGATGGGTATGAGACTTCCCTTTCAGCTCTCCCACATCATGCATGAGGGTCAGGAGGGTGGATTCGATTTTATCAAAGCGCCGCTCAAACTTACTGTCGAGTTGCCACCACATGGTGACTACGACTGCGAGGTTTGTCGCTAGCGCGGCAATCGTTGTCCAGTCCATAGTTACCCCTATTTGCTTTGCTATCTTGCAGCAGGCTACACACGGCAGGATCAGATTGCAAGGATCGGCTTGGCTAGTTAAGCGTATAATTCCCACCCCAAAAATAGTACCGCCAACCGGGCCTCCTCGCACGCAGGACCGAAGGAGAATCAAAAGGCGGCTTGGAGCCCCGAAGGGGATTCGGCCCCACTATTCCCTTGCGGTTTGAAGAAACGGTCTCCGGCCCCTAGAATACCGCCCACGTATGGCCAACTGTCAGACGCGAAACGGCGAAACGCGGCAGCAGAGTATTGCCTGCGTGCATCTGGACCTGACCGCCTATGCTCAGGCGCTTCAGGTGCAGCGACGCTGGCACGCCTGGTGTGTTGCGCGGCGGACAAACGTGCTCCTGCTGACGCAGCACCAGCCGGTGATTACCCTCGGCTACCGCCGGCCGTGCGAGCAGATCAGGCTTTCGGCCGCCCAGCTTCGGGAGAAAGGGCTGAGCGTCGCGTATGCCGAGCGGGGTGGAGGTGCGACCTACCACGCCCCCGGTCAGCTTGTTGTGTATCCGGTCTTTTCTTCCCTGTTACAGCAATATGGGGTGCGACGTTTCATTGCGCAGCTTGAGGAAGTCATGCGCCAGACCTGTCTCCGTTTTGGCGTCTGCACGAGCCGCCAGGACGGGTGTCCCGGAGTCTGGGTGGGTGAGAAAAAAATCGGGGCGGTCGGTATTGCGGTCCGCAAGCGCGTGTCTTTGCACGGCTTTGCGCTCAATGTTGATCTCGACCTGCGGCCGTTTGCGGACATCGTGCCCTGTGGACTTGCTGACAAGGGAGTGACCAGTTTACAACAGGAGAGCGTTCTGCCCATTGATTTTTCCGATGTTGAGCGGGCTGTCGTTGAGAACGTCGCTGCGATTTTTGAGGCGCGCATGGAGGATGTACGAGATGGAGAATCTCCTGAATGACAAACAGGACCATGTTCGGTGGCTGACGTTGAATCGGCCCGCGCGTCGCAACGCGCTTGATCGTGACACCATCTATGCCCTGAAGGCGGCGTTGGCCGAAAGCGCGCGTGACACTGATACTCGCTTGGTTGTGCTGACCGGGGCCGGTGGGGCGTTTTCCTCGGGTGCGGATTTACTGGCCGCCCCCTCACAGCCGACGACTCCCGGGGAAGAACTGACCGAGGACGGCTTTAACGCCGTGATCCGGATGATCTGGAATCTGCCCAAACCGGTGATTGCCGCGGTGGACGGGGTGGCGACCGGATATGGATGCTCGCTGGCCCTGGCTGCCGATATCCGCCTGGCTTCACCCGCGGCGCGCTTTTCCCTGATTTTTGTGAAACGTGGGCTGACGATTGACGGTGGGGCCAGCTATTTTCTGCCCCGCCTGGCGGGCCTGCGCGGTATGGAGATGGCCCTCACCGGAGAGATAGTGGATGCGACGCAAGCGGCCCATATGGGCCTGGTCAACCGGATTCTCACCGGAGACAATTTCCGGGAGCAGGTGGCAGCCTATGCCGCTCGTCTGGCAAAGAATGCTCCCCTGGCGCTGGCGACGATCAAGGCGTCCATCCATAACGCGTTGGGCGCCGGTCTGGGAGACGTGCTGACCGCTGAAATGGCAGAGCAGCGAAAACTGCTCCAGTCCGAGGATGTGAAAGAAGGGATTCGCGCGTTTCGTGAAAAACGCGACCCGGTCTACACGGGGCGATAAGGAGGCATTGTGGCAGCGCAAGCCGGCCGATTGTGTATTGTGGGTGACATCCATGCCTGTCCGGCAGAACTGGAGACCCTTCTGACGGCGCTGTCATTACAGCCCGAAGACCATTTGGTCTGTCTGGGCGACTATATTGACCGCGGGCCCGATGCCAGGGCCGTTGTCGATCTGCTCTTGGGGATAAAGAGGTCTGCGGTCTGTCGCTGTACGTTTCTCAAGGGCAATCATGAAGATATGTTCCTCGACTTTCTGGGCTATGACGGCTTGTACGGTCAGTCCTTTCTGATGAACGGCGGAGACCACACCCTTGCCAGCTATCAGTGCGACCCCTGGACGCCCGGTCATGAGGTTGCGGCACACCTGCCCGATGCCCATCGGGAGTTTTTTCTGAATCTTGAGCTCTGTCTGCCGGCCGATGCTATTCTCTGCGTGCATGCCGGGATTAACCCAGGCTACCGCCTGGAGGACCAGAGGGCGGAAGACCTGCTGTGGATTCGTGAGGATTTTTTTGCCCACCCGCACGACCTGCCGTATACCGTGGTCTTCGGACATACCCCCCAACGGGAAGTGGGTTTCGACCTGCCGTATAAAATCGGGATTGATACCGGCCTCGTCTATGGTGGAAAATTGACCTGTCTGGACATCACGGAGAAAAAGCTCTTTCAGATCGAACGGGGCAGCCGGCAGGTCGTGATGACCGATGCGAAGGCGTATTGGGAAAACCGGCGCGCCGAACGGTAGACTCCCTCGGGCTGCGAAGAACTGCACCCCGCCCGGTCCCTCCTCGGTAGTGTCTCAGTTTCACATCTCCGCTCTCCACTGCTGGCCCAGCGCCCCCCCTCCCTGACCCTCCCCCTCAGCGGAGGGAGGGAAAAGGTGCTCCCTCTCCCCTGGAGGGCTCACGGCACGACAGTTTTACGGGAGCAAGGGCCGGGGGTCCGTCCCATCCCCCCCTGATACGTGTGATGCAAGCTAGGGCGTTAGCCGGGGAAGAGGGTAGCGAGGGCCAAAGCAGGGCGCCCGAAGAGGTGATTAAGCCAGAGGCCGAGATTGACAGCCGCCAGCTTGGCCGCGATGCGGGTCAATAAGCCGTGGGGGGTGCGGGCGCCCGGGAAGTGGAGGCCAAAGGGGCGGGTTAAGTGCCCGTTGATGGTCTCGACGATTTGCCGCCAGCGCCCATGTTGGCGGCGGGCGTGGGGCGGGGCGCGCCCCTTGGGGGGCGTGAGCACGGGGCCCCGTAGTCCTGCTGCCAATGCGTTTGCCACGCCGTGCCACTGAAGCCCTTATCGGCCAGATACGGACCCGGGCTGGGCTCCCCGGCTCCCGCCTGCGGCCAGCGTGGCCCGGTCGGGCCCACATACGGCGTACCGTTGGGCCGCGTGGGCCGCAGTAAGTGCTGCCGGGGCAGAGGCCGGGCGTGAGGGGCAGCACGCCAGCCCAGCAAGGCATCGGCCAGCCAGCGATCCTCAGGACTGGCTGGGGCAAGCACGAAGCCCGTAATCCCCCCCCGTCGGCAGCACGGCCAGGAGCAATTTACAGCCGTAATACCAGTCCTTGTCACTGCCGCCCCACCCTAGCGCCGCAGCGTCCCCAAACAGGCGCCGCCGACACCCCCGGCAGCGCCGTAGCAGCGGAACGGCCACGGTGTCTACCACCTCGTAGGCGGCCGTGGCCGCCCGTAACTCCTGCGCTACCACCGGCACCAAGGCCACCAACACCCCGGCCAAGTCCCGACACCGGCGATTATACGCACTCTGACTCAGCAGCCGGGGGAAATACCCCCGCCAGTACGTCCGGGCATAGCGCAAAAACGCCCGCTCCGAACGCCCCCACCTCTGCGCACATAGCGTCAGCGTGAACCCCTCACTGTCCGAGACCCTGGGGGGGGGCCCCGGCCGCACGGGCTTCGCTGCGGCGGCCGGCTGCTGGTCTAGATCGGCCACGATGGGATAGAGTGCCACCAGGAACGTGTCGAGATCGATCGCCCTGGCTCACCTCCTGGGGTCGGGAATGTGAGCTGAGGCTATCCTCGACACGCTCCTGCTACACTGCCCCCTAATACGCAGCACACGTCCTTGGAGGGGTGGCCCCGGCCCTTCAGGACGACCAGCGTCGCAATCCCGACCGCGACGCTAATCCCTCCGAACTTTGACAACCAGCTTTTGCCGTCCCCACTTGAGGGCTTTCTTCCGGGTGGAAAAATACACGTCCAACCGGTTGGGGCCTTTGATAGCGCTGCCGATATCTTCGACCACACCCTTGCCATAGCCGGGGATTTTCATGACCGTTCCATACGGATAATAGCGGGTATCGGCGGCAATGGTGCCGTGCTTGGCCTTGGTGCCGCTGGCGGTCTGGCCAACAATTTTCCGTTTGCCCTTATTCGGCCCACTGGCGACATACGCCCGCCAGAAAAATATCCAGCCTCGCCGCCAATTGGTACTGATTTTGTCGGATGAGTAGGCAGTCACAATCATGGTTCGCTTTTCATACGACGCACAGCCGGTCAGGCCGGTCAGCCCGAGCGCTAGGCTTACCATGATGCACAGTCCGTATCTGCGCACGTTTTTCCTCCACCTCATACTCCACCTCCACATTCCTCAGTCGTGTCTCAGTTTGCATTTTTCCTTCTCCCCTCGGACGTGTGATGCCCATTCCCAGGAATCAGCGCCCGTCAGACAGGAAGCCGCCGGGCCGGGGCAAACCCACCCCGCCGCTGGCGCGGCACCCCTCCAGGGAGGGGATAAAAAAGCTCCCCTCTTGGGAGGGGTGGACCGAAGGGCCGGGGTGGGTTCCGTTTCGCATCACACGTTGGAGAGCCGGACTAATCCAGCGGTTTGACCGGCCTCGAAGTCATGACCTCGCCGGTGGTGCCACGGTTGATATGACTCTTCCGCGCCTGCGCTTCCTGTTTCAGGCCAAAGCGTCGCCACATGTCCGGGCCAATGGCCGTCAGGCCGCCGTCAACGACGAGCGCCTCGCCCGTGACGAAGGTTGAATCGTCACTCGCCAGGAAGAGCGCGGCACCGGCAACGTTTTCGCCCGTACCATGCTCCGGCCAGGGCTGAAACGTCGCCAGGGATTTGGCACTTGTTGCCGGATCGCCCTGATCCGTCAGGCCG
Source organism: Candidatus Binatia bacterium (assembly GCA_022824615.1). Lineage (GTDB taxonomy): Bacteria > Desulfobacterota > Binatia > Bin18 > Bin18 > Bin18. The sequence goes on from JAJDZM010000009.1 coordinate 9,315, forward strand.
GTCAAAATTCCTCCGGGGCAAATCGCGTTGACACGGATCCGGTCGGGCGCGAGCTGTACGGCCGCGGCCTTGGTCAGATTGATCACCGCCGCCTTTGCGGCCGAGTAGACGAGCGGCCCGCTGCCGCCGCTTAAGCCTGCGGTTGAGGCGGTGTTAATAATCGTCCCACCGTGGCCCTGCTGCTTCATGGCTCGGGCGGCGTGTTTGATGCCAAGGAACACCCCTTTGGTGAGCACATCGAACGTATAGTCCCACTCCTCAACCTCGATATCCCAGACCGGCCCCACCGCTCCGCCTACGCCGGCATTGTTAAACACAATATCGACTTGGCCAAATGCCGACGTTGCCAGAGCAATCATGGCCTCAACATCGGCTTCTTTGGCAACGTCTGCTTTCATAAAACGAACCGCGTCGCCATGACCTGCATTTGCGGCCTCAGCCACAACTGCGGTACCGTTTGCTTGGTTGAAATCCGCAATCACCACCCGCGCGCCCTCGTCCAGAAAACACAAGACGGTCGAGCGTCCCATACCGCTGGCCCCGCCTGTGACAACCGCGACCTTTCCTTCGAGTCTCATGCTGCGCCCTTCGTTTTTGTGTCACCGTCTGGAGGAGCTTCTTTACATCCTGACCGTATTCTCCGGCTCGGCGACTACCGGGTTTTCCAGCTCGCCCAGCTTGTCGATAGCGATTTTGACTGTATCGCCCGGCTTGAGATAATTGGGTGGCTTCATGGCAAAACCCACACCACTCGGAGTGCCCGTGGAGATGACATCCCCCGGCTCCAGGGTGAAACTCGTGGACAGGTGCTCGATCAGCTCAAAGCAGTCGAACAGCAACTGGCAGGTGTTCGAGCTTTGCCGCAGCTCGCCGTTCACCCAGGTTTTGAGGTCCAGGGTATGCGAGTCACCCACTTCATCTGGCGTCACCAGGTAGGGGCCCAGCGGACAGTGGGTGTCGAACGATTTGCCCATGGTAAAGGTTGGCACGCGAATCTGCCAATCCCGCACGCTGACATCGTGGGCGATGGTGTAACCGGCAACCACTTCGGCGGCGCGGTTCTTTGGCACGTGACGGCAATAGCGGCCAATAACCACCCCCAACTCGCCTTCGTAGTCCACTTGGTCCGAGGCGCGCGGAATGTGTATGCCTTCGCCCGGTCCGATCACGGAGGTGGATTGCTTATTAAAGATCATGGGAATTTCCGGTGTCTTCATGCCGGTCTCTTCAATATGATCCCGGTAGTTGAGGCCGACCGCCAGAATTTTTGGCGGTCGGAGAATCGGCGCTTCCAGGATCACGTCGGCCAACACAAGCCGGGCGGTGCTCTCTTCAGCGGCCTGCCGTGCGCTGGCCAGGGCCTCCGGGCCGGCGGCCAGGAAGGCGCACATCTCGGTGGGGAGGTCTGGGGCAGCAGCAGACAGGTCAACAACGTTCTCGCCGTCCACCACGCCGATGCGGGTCGCTCCGGACTGGGTAAAGGTCACTAATTTCATACGCTTCTCCTTGCAGGGTGCTCTTTCGAGTTAATGGAAAAATGCGGATTAATGGGCAAAGCGCTCCCAGGCTTTGGCCGGTTCCGGTACTGGGGGTATGTCCGGCTGCGGTTCCGGTGGCGTGCCGGTGACGGCAAAGGGGACATGGTTGCCAAAATACATCACATGTTGGTTATACGGCTTTACTTTCTCGGGCGTCAGAACCAGGGTAGGGCCGTCGAGCAGGGTATGTTCGTGGGTCTTGGTCCACTCCAAGGCGGGTTCCAGACCGCCGGCGTGCGGCACTCCGATCCCGTGGATGTAGTAATGAGACGGAATGACGATTTTGGCCCCGAGCTTTTTCATGACCACGTCGGCCCACTTGGGCGTCAGGATATGCCCGTCGTCACTGACCGACAAAAACGCCACGTCGATATCGCCTATCATCACCCAGATATGTTCGGGCGGGTTCTGTCGGTTGTCGCCCCAGTGCAGAAAGCGCAGTCCGCCAGTTTCGATCACGTACATATTATTGTTCCACTGGGTGCTTTCGTCAGGCGGGCAGGGGTCCTTGCCGGTGGCGGCAATGACCGCGCTCCGAAAGGGATATTTCCCTTGGGCTTCACACATATGTTTCTCGGCAATGCCGAGAATCTTGACATCTCCCAACTCAAACGTTCCGGCCATGCGGTCCAGAATCATGGCTGCGTCAACCCGTTCGGTTGCGTCGTGGTCGAAGTGGGCGTGGGTGACGAGCGCGATATCGGTCTGCTGCTTGGGCAGATGCATCTGATACCACATACCGTACATATGCGTCGGATCGTTGCGCCACGGGTCAATGAGCAGCTCGATACCGCGCGGTGAGGTGATTTTGAACGCCATATGACCGTAATAAGTGACGGTCACTTCCCCAGTGCTCTTACGGGTCCCGCCGTACTTCTGAGCGGCCATGACCCTGTCGTTGTTCGAGTCTTGCTCGTGGGCGACGCTGTGGGCGCTGGCAGCGTGTGGGGCAACCAAGACTGCCAGCAGCATGAGGGACCGGATAGCGGAGAGTGTCAAGCTCCTTTGCTTTGTTCTCATACGCCATTACTCCTTTTTTCTCTGCATTCAGCCTATGGTTCTTTGCCCCAGCGTTCAAGGACTAGAGGGACGCAAGGCCGGTCATTGGCGGGAATGCCGACGCCTTACCCTTTTCGATAGTCCGGGTTTTCCAATCCCGGCATGCTGAGATAACCGGGCAACTGCTTGAACCGGGCAATCCAGGCTTGGACCGCAGGGTAGGGATCCAAGGAAACATCGCCCATAGGCGCGAGCGCGATATACGGAAAGCAGGCCACATCGGCAATTGTCGGCCTATCCCCGCACAGCCAGTCCTGCCCGGACAACTGCTTCTCCATGATCGTCAGCGACGTTGCGCCCCGTATGCGGGCCTCCTCGACATCGCCCTTGAACGTATGCGGCAGGCCATTGCCGCTAATCCCGAACGACACCAGGGCGCGGGCCGTAAACACGCCAAACTGAATCCAACTGGCCGCAAAGGCCAGCCATTCCATGACGGAGGCCGCGACGGCGTTATCGGCGGGGAGCCACTGCCGGCGTTCGTCGTACTGGGTTGCCAGATAGACCAGAATGGCCATGGAGTCCCGCAAAACCAGATCATTATCAACCAGAACCGGCACTTCACCGCGCGGATTGACAGCCAGAAACGGCGCTTGGTGCTGCTCGTCGGTCATCAGATCGATGATAACGGATTCATATTCAAGACCGAGGAAGGACAGCAGGAGGCGGGCCTTATGGCTATTGCCGGATTCCGGGTGCTCGTACAGTTTCATAGGTTTCTCCTTAAGAGTTCCTCCATAGCTTCATCTCCCAGAACAATGGTGAACGTTGAGCCAGAGAAGCTCGGAGGGAAGTTGTTTTGTGGCGTTAATACACTTAGTGTGGCTTGAATCGTTCCGGTTAATGAGCGCGACAAGCGGACCTGTATCGGTAAGGGTCACGACCGCTCTCGTTGCTCCAGAAGCCCTTCAGAAAAACGCTGTCCGCAGTTTTCTGATAACGCCTCGGTGGTTCCGTCTATCACACCGATATGACTGGCAAGGAAGGCGAACAGGCTGGGCTCCTTGTCTTCAGGCGGTAAAGTGATTGTTATCATACGTCTGGCCCTATCATTATTCTTTCGATCTTCCAAAGGATATTGTGGCGGGTGGTTTTCGACAGCTTCCGTATCGTCACGCCGGGTATCTGGCTGAAGGAGGACGACGAACATGGCAACATTAACAATCCGAATTCCTGACGCGCATCGGGACCGGCTGGCAGCTATGGCTGCTCAGCGTGGCCTGAGCCTGAACAAGCTGATGGAAGAATTCTCCGTGCGGGCATTGGCCGAACACGACACCGAGATGCGCTTCCGCATGCGTGCGGCGCGTGGCAAGACCGCTCGGGGGCTAAAACTGCTTGACGAGTTGGACCGCCATCATGCCCAAGACTCGTGAAGTCTGACGGCCCGCCGAAACGTAGCGCAGCGCTCTGCCTTGCAATACCGTGTCCTTCCCTGGTACTTCCCGCTAACTCAGGCTATGCTCCCTGCACTCAAAGAGCCATGAAGAAAGGAGACATGCATGAAGCTCGCTACCCCCCGTTTGGACCCTATTCAACCCGAAGACTGGAGTGATGAGATCAAGAAAATTTTACAGCCCAACGTCGAAAAGGGGACGGTTTTCAATATCTTCAAAACCCTGTCCCACCATCCTGACCTGTTTCGCCGCTGGCTCGTATTCGGCAATCACGTGTTGTTCAAATCCACCCTGCCGCCGCGCGAGAGAGAATTGATCATCCTGCGTATCGGCTGGCTGTGTGAGGCCGAGTATGAGTGGGCTCAGCATGTGTTGATTGGCAAAGAAGCCGGGCTGACTGCTGAGGAGGTTGAGCGTATCAAAGCCGGCCCGAACGCGCGGGGCTGGAGCGAAGCCGATAAGCTGCTGTTGCAAGCCACGGATGAGCTGCGCAAAGACGCGTTTATCACCGATGCGACCTGGAACGGGTTATGCCAGCATTTTGATACCAAGCAGTTGATGGACGTGGTGTTTGCCGTAGGACAGTACAATCTGGTGTCCATGGCGCTGAACACCTTGGGCGTACAGTTGGATGACGGCTTGGAGGGGTTCTGAGGGAAACCCACCCCGGCCCTTCGACAAGCTCAGGGCCACTCCTCCGAGGAGGGGATTGGATACGGAGGAAGCATGGGAGACCGACTGAAGGATAAGGTGGCCATTGTGGTCGGGGCCGGGCAGACGCCGGGCGAGACGATCGGCAACGGCCGGGCCACGGCCATTGTCTACGCTCGCGAGGGAGCCAAGGTGCTGCTGGTGGACCGCCGGCTGGAGTCCGCCCAGGACACGCAGGCCATGATTGAGCAAGAGGGCGGGGTTGCGTCTGCCCTTGCTGCGGACGCGACCAGCGAAGCCGACTGCCAGAAAATGGCGGAAGCCTGCGTCGAACGCTATGGCCGCATCGACATCCTCCATAACAACGTTGGCATTGGTGACGGCGACTCGGGTGTGACCAATATGCGGGAAGAAAACTGGGACCGCATTCTCAGCGTCAACATGAAGAGCGTGATTATGCCGAGCAAATGCGTCATTCCCATTATGCGCGGCCAGCGTAGCGGGGCGATTATCAATATCTCCTCCATTGCCGCGGTCTGCGCAGTGGGCATTCTGGCGTATAAGACCTCAAAGGCCGGAGTGAACGCGATTACGCACCAGATGGCCCTGGGCAACGCCAAATACGGCATTCGGGTGAATTGTATTATGCCCGGTCTGATGGATACGCCCATGGCGATCGAAGGCATTTCAAAGGCCCGCGGCATCTCCAAAGAGCAATTGCGCCAGGAACGTGACGCCTCCGTGCCTTTGGGGGCGAAAATGGGCACGGGCTGGGATATCGCCAACGCCTCGCTCTTCCTGGCCTCGGACGAAGCAAGGTTTATCACCGGTGTGTTGCTGCCGGTAGATGGCGGCCAGAGCGCGCGTATTGGCTAAATTGATGTGTGAGACGTACTCAAACAAAAAAGGAGGTTTGCCATGTCAACACTGCTGCATATGTCGTTTCGGGTGAATGATCCGCAACGTTCTGCCGAGCTATACGCCGATTTGCTTGACGGCAAGGTGGTCGGCTCGGGGCCACAGTTGAACAGTATTGGCGTGCGCACGGTCGTATTCGGCGACTGGCAGCCCGGCCGGCTGAACGACATCATGGAATTCTGGCCGCTGGACAAACACTGGGCCAAGGGTGAGTTTACCGACCGCGTAGTAGGGCAAGACCACCACTTCGGGCATATTGCGTTTACGACCGACAAGTCCTTCGACCAACTGGCCGCCATCGCCGCCAAGCACAAGGTTGAAATCGTCGAAGAAGAACGTGGTCTGCCCCACCTCGTGCCCGTCATCTACGACCACGAAGGCAACTTTGTGGAGTTCTTCTCGGAAAGCGACCGCCTGCCCACATCCCGTCGGTCCGATGCTTGACCTCATCGGTTAAGATAAAGCGCCCTGGGCCCCGGGCATAAGCGTGCCCCACGAAATCCCCTCCGAGGAGGGGTGCCGCGGAGCGGCGGGGTGGGTTCCTGAGAAGCCCCCTTGTAAATGTGCCGGAAAATGAGGGCTACAGCGTTTGCTTGCCTCTGGTTTTTGTTGCTGATCCACGTTGTCGGTGGAGCAGCTGTCCTCTCTGGCGTACTGCGAACCGGATTACTTGCTTGGTCCTGCAGAGCCTGTAGGTTAGGTTAGCGATGTATAGCCTAACATCACCTCTAATCCGACCTCCCGGACTATTCTCCGTACATCTCCGTGATGAGGCGTCGGAGTTGAGCCGCTTCCTCTGGAGATAGCTTGTCGACCCTCCGTCGCAATCGTCGTTTGCTGACGGCGCGTATTTGGTCAACTGCGATTTCAGCATCCTTCCCTTCGCACTGAATCTGCAGTCGGCTCCGCCACTGAGGATGTATCGTGGAGGTAAGGGGGCAGACAACGATCGTATCCAGAAACTGGTTCATCTCATCCTGACTGACCACCACGACCGGTCGCACCATCCGGATTTCTCCGCCCACTGTGGGATTAAGGTCGGCAAAGTAAACAGCGTAGCGCCTGGGAAAGGCAGGCATCAATCCAGCCCATCGGCGAGCGTTTCGTCGAGGTCCCGCCAGTCCTCGTCGGCCTCGGCCATGACGCGGTAGGTGTCTCTCCAGGAGAGCTTGTTTTTTCTCGGGCCGTGTAAAAAGATACCGTTTCCCATCTCCTCCAGGACAAGCGAGTCGCTCCAGCCGTATTTCTGGATTAACGTCTTTGGCAGACGGATGCCTTTGGAGTTGCCGATAGCGATCAATTTGACGGCTCGCGCGCCGCGGAGGCCGGGTGCTTCGCTCATTGTCACGGTTCTCCTTAACAGGGGATAGTAATCGCCGTAATTACTCATTCGGCTCTGGTCAAGACCGATCTTTTCCCCGTGTGTCGTCACGCATTCGGCGGAGGTTGGTCTGGCTCATCAGGTGGCCGGCCGCAAATCCCACCACGACGCAGCCCGAAGGCTGCGGTTCGCCCTGGTTATGAGTTTATTCCAGAGAGTGGGTACCGACTCAGGCACGACGCTTCATTCCACTTGGACTACGCTGATGGCTTCACAGATTCCCCACTTCCAACTCCAGCATCTCCCCGTACTTCTGGATGGCCTGCTCGCGGAGCGCCGGCAAATGACCGGTGGGGAACAGGCCCTTGGTGCCTTCGTACTCGCGCAGCACCTGGCGGGCCACGGTGACCTTGTGTACCTCGGTCGGGCCGTCGGCCAGGCCCATGACGAAGGACTCGGTGATCTGCTTGGAAAACGGCATTTCGTTGGACACGCCCAGCGAGCCGTGCAGGTAGAGCGCCCGGCAGGCTACGTCGTGAAAGACTTTGGGCATCTGGGCTTTGACTGCGGCAATGTCTTTGCGCACCTTGCGATAGTCCTTGTACTTGTCGATGCGCCAGGCGGTTTGCAGCACCAGCAGCCGGAACTGCTCGATCTCAATCCAGGAGTCGGCGATTTTTTCCTGGACCATCTGTTTGTTGGCCAGGATTTCGCCCTGAGTTTCGCGCGACAATACTCGCTCGCACATCAGATCGAACGATTTCTTGACTTGGCCGATGGTGCGCATGGCGTGGTGAATCCGTCCGCCACCCAAGCGTGTCTGGGCGACCTCAAAACCCTGGCCGGGGCCGCCCAGAATATGATCCGCGGGAATCCGCACGTCTTCATAGCTGATATAGGCGTGGTCGCCCTCGTCCTCGGATTCTTCGCCAATGCCGACATTCCGAATGATGTTGATGCCCGGCGTGTCAGCCGGCACCACGAACATGGACATGCTCTGATAGGGTGCGGCGTCCGGGTCGGTCACGGCCATGACAATCAGAAAACTGGCCCAGCGGGCGTTGGACGAGAACCACTTCTGCCCGCTAATGACCCACTGGTCTCCGTCCCGTTCAGCCTTGCATTTGAACATCTTGGGGTCGGCGCCGGCGTGCGGTTCGGTCATAGAGAAGCACGACACGATCTCGTTGTTGAGCAACGGCTTGAGAAAGCGCTCTTTCAGTTCCGGTGTGCCGTAGTGGGCCAGTATTTCGCTGTTGCCCGTATCCGGGGCTTGGCAGCCAAAGACGATGGACGCAAAGCGGGAGCGGCCCAGTATTTCATTCATGAGGGCGAGCTTGAGTTGCCCGTAGCCGGGGCCGCCCAGTTCCGGTCCCAGGTGACAGGCCCACAGGCCGCGTTGCCTCACCTGTTCCTGGAGTTTGGGCACGATTTTTCTGTTGCGCGGATTCTGAATATCGTACGGATTGCCTAAAATATGGTCTAAGGGTTCGACCTCTTCACGAACAAATTCTGTAATCCAATCCAGTTCTTTTTGGAATTCCGGCTCGGTTTCAAAACCCCAGGACATATGCTCCTCCTTTATCGTGGTCGTTTCGCTTGTATAAGCGCGGCCAGAGTAGTCCCTTGCTCCGTATCTGTCGATGTCCCCCACTTGCTATCTCTTGACATGAGCAGACTGTTAATACAATTTTAGCCAAGATTAGCTAGTGGGGCATCTATAATGAAAGTGAACATGCACGAAGCCAAGTCGCAACTGTCACGTTTGGCAAAGCTGGCGTGGCAGGGGGAGGAAGTCATCATCGCCAAGGCCGGCGAACCATATCTGCGGCTGGAGCCGTATCGCCCGCGCAAGGCAGAACGAAAAATGGGTGGGTTGGAAGGTCAGATTTGGATGTCGCCGGATTTTGACGAGGAAGACGAGGAGATCATCGAGATGTTCGAGAACTCGAAGATATTCCCGGACGAGGACGACTAGCCGTGCGCTTGCTTTTGGATACCCACGCCGTGGTGTGGGCGCTCTCTGATGTTCCACGGCTGACCGAGAACGCTCGCGCCGCTATTGCCGACTCGCACAACGACGTTTTTGTCAGTGCCATTACCGCCTGGGAGATTACGGTCAAGCGAGCGAAAGGGCACCTTACCGCTCCGGACAATTTGTCAAGCGTGATTGAAGAAAGAGGCTTTACGCATCTGCCGCTGACGTTCTTTCATGCCGAGCAGGCCGGGCTGCTACCCATGCACCACCGCGACCCGTTCGATCGATTATTGATCGCCCAGGCCCAGGCCGAAGGGCTCATCCTCGTGACCAGAGACCGCCATATCCGGCGCTACGGTGTCCGGACCCTGACGGCGTAAGCGCCCGCGATATACGGGAGTGTGGGCTGCCTACCAAGCCCGGCCGCCAATCGTTTAGCACGGACGAATGGTCACCTCGGTACTGTGCACGCTGGAACTCTCGCCCATATCGGACCGAATCCCCGGATTCAGAGTGTTCACGTTGTGACGACTGGCTTCGAGCTTGGGCCAGCGGCCTTTATGCGCCAGGGCCACGCCTCGGGGAACGATAGCGTCAATCGTCGCGGTCAACTCAAGCTGGCCGATTTCATTTTCGAGCCGCACGGGTGTCCCGTCCGTCACTCCAAGCTGCGCCGCGTCGTCCGGGTGCAGGGTGACGCCGGCTCGGCCGGCGCGTTGCTGAATGTTAGTGTCGTTGGCGTATGAATCGTTGAGCCGCCAGCGCGAGGCCGGGCTCAGCAGGCGGAACCGGTTGTTCGTCGGCTGGGTGTCAGCCCAGGGTTGGGGCACGCGCGGCAGGCCCTTTTGCTCGGCCTTGTCCGAGGAGATTTCAATCTTGCCGCTGGGGGTATCAAACGTCAGGTCTTCGTAGAAAATGAGCGGAGCCTGGCTGATCGAACGCCAACCGGTCTGTTGGAGGGCGCTGAAATCACAGCCGGTCTGCATTTCAGCGAGCATCTGGCTGATAATAGCCTCGTCCGGCTCAAATAACGCTGACTCTTCAAATCCCATGGCCGCGGCCAGGCGGCGAAAAATTTCCTGATTGGGCAGAGACTCACCCATGGGCTCCCGCGCTTTGGACTGCGCGCCAATATTGAGATGAAAATAACTGAAGGTTAGGTCGTCAAATTCAAGGAAGCTCGCCGCCGGCAGCACGATGTCGGCAAAATCCGTGGTGTCGGTAGGAAAACAATCGATTGCCACCGTGAACAGGTCTTCGCGCTTGAGAGCCGCGTGCAGGCGTTGTTGTTGCGGGGCGGACGCCGCGGGATTGGTATTCCAACACACAAGGGCCTGTGAGACGCTCGCATCTTCGAGTCGCGCGGTAAAATCCATATGACTGATGCGCGGCACTCTCCCCTTTGCCAACGAGTTGCCAGCCAAAGCATCAAAGTCCA
>JAJDZM010000007.1 GCA_022824615.1 Candidatus Binatia bacterium
ACCGAGCGTGGTATGCGCCTCCCTCGGGCAAACGGCCCGTATCGGCAAGAACGCGCCGCATGACGGATTCGTCAGGCTGAAACGGAATGGGAGGTGGGTCTGGCAGCGTTACCGGCTCGACCGGAAACGGAAGCTGTTGAATCAACGTGTTATACACCTCGGCCAGTAAGGCCGGGAGATGCACGACATCTTCAAGATTGTAGTGGAGGAGGGTTTCCAGCGCCCCGCTCTCGCCCCGCTCGTGGTAGCGCCACAAAACGACCGCGCACCAGCCATCGAGCTGGGAGACCATGCCTGGCCGCTCAAGACCCATCAGCTTTTCAATTTTTTTCAGACCGCCTTTGTAACCGAGTGCGGCGAGGGGATAACGCAGATCAATATGGGCCTGATTGAGCGGAATACCGAGTTTGGTACGCAGGAAAGGCAGGTCAAATTGCTTGCCGTTATAGGTGACCAGGAGGGTGAAGGATTCAATATCTGTCACAAATTGTTCCATATTCTGGCCGTGCACATAGACCTGAGACTGTTCGCCATCGTAGAGGCCAATGACGGTCAGCATGGCTTCCTGCGCGCTCAAGCCGGTGGTTTCAATGTCCAGATAGGCGACCCGCTCGGAAAACTCCGGATACAACCGCCAGTGGAGCTGGTGGGGCAGCTTGCTAAGAAAGTACTGGGCGTCTCGTTTTTCGAGCGCGGTCAATGAGCGTTCGAGTTCGAAACGCGCTTCGTCCCGGAGTCCGGGAGGCAGGGAGCCGAGGGTCGGGTGGTCCAGAAGATACTCCCAGCAGGTAACCCCGGCCCGCCACAAGCGCCGCTCCGTTCTCTCGCCTATCCCCTGGATATGGCGGAAGGTCTGCTTCAGCATGGCCCGTCATGCCCGCACAGGCGAGCATCCAGAATCAGTGTTCATAGCTCCGCAGCACGCGGCCGGGTCGGGCTTCGGTCGGTTCGCCGTCGCGCAACAGGACCTGTCCGTTGACAACGGTATACCGATAGCCTTCGGAGCGCGCGACCAGACGCGAGGCCCCACCCGGAAAATCCTGAACGAATTCCTTGGGTTTGGCCCCGACCGTATCGGGATCAAAGATGGTCAGGTCTGCGGCCAGGCCCTGCTTGAGGAGGCCCCGCTTGGGAATGCCGAGGAGTTGAGCCGGCGTAAAAGTCAGCCGGTTGACCGCCTGTTCCAGACTGAGCGCCTTTTTCTCTCTGACCCAGTGGCTCAGCAAAAAGCTGGGATAGGTGACCTGACACAGAAACGAGATATGGGCGCCGCCGTCAGAGCCGCCCGTCAGCACATAAGGATTAGTGGCCAGATTGCGCACGGCCTCCTCATCGCCGTTCTGAAAGCCCTTGATCAGAAACTGGGTGTCCAGGTTTTCGGCAACCGCCAGGTCGAGCATGGCTTCCAGCGGGGTTTTGCCTTGCTCCTGGCCAATCGTGACCAGGTCTTTGCCCACCAGGGACTGATGCTCATCCTGGCGCACGCTGTCCACCAGGATGTCCTGCATCCGCTTGGAGAATACTTTCGGCGAGGGGTCATCCAGGTCGCGCTGCATGGCGGCCCGGTGGACCGGGTCCGAGAGGTTGGCGATTTTTTCAGGCCGGCGGCCCCGAATGGCGGCTTTCCAGGCCGGAAGATCCTCAAACACGGCTCCCCGCAGGGAGAAGGTGAGATCGAAGCGTTCACACAAGGACAGAGGATGGACCCGAGCACCTTCCCGAAAGGCGTCTTCGGTCCAGTCCAGGACTTGTTTCCAATGGTCGGGAGCGGCCCAGGTCTGAGACAACAGATTCCACAGTACCGGGCGTCCGCTCTCGCGTGATAAGCGGGCCAGATAGTCCATATCCTTGGGGCCCACGGTTGGAATACCCGGCGGAATGACACACACCGTACCACGATGAAAATCTTTCAGGGTCCGGGCGAGCGCAACGGTTTCGTCCTCTTCGGCAAAACGGCTGGGCACGGGAATACCATCCCCGTCAAAATGGACCGGGCCGTATGACGACGAGAAGCCGAACGCGCCAGCCGTCACACACTCTTTCACCACTGCCTGCATGGCCAGGATTTCGTCTTGGGAGGCCGGCCGTTTGCGGGCGTCGTCGCCCATCACGTTGTAGCGAATGGTTGAGTGCGGGGCTAAGGCCATCACGTTCACCCCCAGTTGGTGGTCGAGAGTGTCGAGATATTCGCTGTACGATTCCCACGTCCAGGGTACCCCGGCCTTGAGACTGCCCAGCGGCATACCCTCGACTTTGACCAGCATGCGGGTGATATAGTCGCGATCTTCCGGTTTGCACGGCGCAAGACCAAAGCCACAGTTGGTCATGAAGACGCTGGTAAAGCCGTGCCAGGAGCTGGGCGTTGCCAGCGGGTCCCAAAAAAGCTGGGCGTCATAGTGGGTATGCACATCGATGAATCCGGGGGAGACGACCAGCCCTGTGGCGTCAATGACCTCCGTTGCCGGGCCGTCAACTTTGCCCATGGCCGCAATATGGCCCTGGGCAACCGCCACATCTCCGTAATAGCCGGGCTGGCCCGAGCCATCGACCAGCAATCCATTTTTAATCAGCAGGTCATACTGCATGCCGTCTCCCTCCCTGTCTGGGCAATCCCTCGCACCCGGACTGTATCGGCTTTCCTGGGAACCGACAAGGATTCGGGCCACCGGTAACACAACAAGCCTTTTCTTTACCCGGAAATTTGCTATACGGAATATACTGACAACGTCAGGGGCGTTGCTCAGTTCGCCCAGACGGGTCTGAGTGTGGAAGGAGCTGGGGATGTGGAGAGGGATGTGGATATGTGGGATGATGTTCTGTCTCCTGCTGCCGGCCTGTTCGTCACGTAAGCCACCAACACCAACGCAGAACTTTGTGACCTGGAGCCAACAGGCTCCTCCCCACAAAAAGCAGATGTGCGTCCTGCCCTTTGAAAACACCAGTCACATTGACGGGCTGGATGAAAAGGTGCGCCAGGGTGTCGCGGGTCATCTGAGCGTCAAGCGCTTTACCGACGTTGAACTGCACGAAATAGACGCCCGCCTGGCCAATATAGACAATTGGCACAGACTGGCGCCGCAAGACCTCGGTCGCCGACTCAACTGTGACGTGCTCGTCTATGGCCTCGTCTCGAAGCCCGGCAGGGTCTACGTCGGCGTCTATGCCCAGCTGGCCCTCGAAGGAACCCTCCGCGTCGTAGGGGTAGCCACCGGTGACGTCCTCCTCCACGAGACCTATACGACGCGTTTGCACGACCTGGGACTGCCGCTCTCCCCAGTGAGCCTGGTGGCCAGCATGGTCCGGAACTTATGGACTTTTACCGACATCCGGTTTGTGCGCGCCATCGACGACCTGAGCCGCAATCTGGCCGCTCTCGTGCCCGACCTGCCCGCAACAGACCGGCGTGCGAGGGGAATGCCTCAAAAAACATACCCTGAACCGCCCCCTTCTCCTTCCTACCGGGTTCAAGTAGCGGCTTTTCGCTCGCAGGACGATGCGCAATATGCGGCCCAACTCTTGCGCCGGGAAGGCTATGCGCCCGCCATTGCCGAGGTCGCAGGAACGAAGCAAGAGTGGCATCGGGTTATTATTGGCCCCTTCTCTTCAGCCCGAAGCGCCGACGAGACCAGTGGCCAAATCAAAGAGAAGCTGCATTTCACGCCCATTGTGACCCGAGGCCCCTCGCGCTGAAAGAACGAGGCTTCCTCACCCCAAATGAGGAAACGTGACAACACCTGCATGTCTGTCGGAGAATGTGTTATCCAAAGAGAAAAGTCAGGGGAGCATAGCTATGGCAGGAAAACTCGATGGACAGGTGGCGATTGTCACTGCTGGTGGCTCTGGGATCGGTGCGGCGTCAGCGGTCCGCTTTGCCCAGGAAGGGGCGGCGGTGATTGTCGCGGATTTGAGTGGGAAACGGGCCGAGGCGGTCACGGCTCAAATCAATGACGCGGGCGGCAAAGCGACCATGATCAAAATGGATGTTGCTGACCCGGACGGTATCCAGGCCACGCTTCAGCTCGCGCTTGATACCTATGGCCACCTCGATGTCATGTTTAACAATGCCGGACTCGGGGAGTTGTCCCGGCTTGAGGACATGTCCCTTGAAAGCTGGAATCGGACAATTGCCGTCACGCTGACCGGGACCTTTCTGGGCATGAAGTACTGCCTGCCCATTATGCGGCAGCAGGCCAAGGGCGCTATCGTCAACACCGCGTCCGTGTCCGGCATAGGCGGCGACTACGGCATGTCGGCGTACAACGCGGCCAAGGCCGGCGTCATCAACCTCAGCCGCTCGGCCGCGATTGAGAACGCCCAATACAATATCCGGGTGAACTGCGTCTGCCCCGGAGCGATTAACACGCGCGCGGCGCAACTCCTGGGAGGCGACCGGGCCGACGAATTCCGCCGTCTCCAAGGCGAGGCGCATCCACTCGGCCGCATGGGAGAGCCGGAAGAAATTGCCAGTACGGTGCTGTTTCTGGCGTCTGATGAAGCCTCGTTCATCACCGGTCAGGCGCTCGCCGTGGACGGCGGCGTGACCTCACATACCGGGCTCCCGAATATGCTGAGCATCCGCGAGAGCTGATCAGGAGCGCGTGTGGACTGGACAGCCCTGAGAATGGTGAAAGAAGCAGACAGCCAGCAGCGCACCGCCGCGCCGCTGAGCGAGGTCACCCCGAGTATTCGTGATTTTACTCAGTTTGTGACCACACAGAAGCAGGAGCTCAGTCTCATCCCCGCGCTCAAACGCACGGACCCGGATACGGGTCAAGCCTGGCCTGAGTTGGACGTCGTTACGCTGGCCCAAGCGTGTGACGATACGGAAGTCGGAGCTATCGGCGTGTATACCGAACCGAGCCTGTTCGGCACGTCGAGTGACGATATGCGTGCGATTTCGGAGCGAGTCACCACCCCGTTGTTGGCCCTCGACCTCGTCCTGCACGACAGCCAGATTCATCATGCCCGGCTGTGCGGAGCGGATGCGGTTTTGCTGTGGGCCGGCGCGGTCGATGCGCCGACCTTAGCGCGTCTGATGACCACCGCCCGTTCCGTCCACGTGGTCCCCGTTGTCATGGCCCGGACACCCGACGAACTCCGTCAGGCGCTGGCGACCGAGAGTTTCATCATCGGTCTGGCCTCTCCAGACGGAACACTCGACACCGCCCACGTCTCAGCCCTTGCCGCTCACGTCCCGCGACAGAAGACCGTCATCTCGCTGGATGAACTGAGCACACCCGAGGAAGCCGAGGCACTGCTCGGAGAGGTCGATGCCGCGATTGTGAGCCAGTGCGTGCTTGAGGCGACCGACGTGGAAGGAAGTTTGACTGCGTTGATGAAGTAGGCTGTTCAGCACTAGGTGAGGACAGTGCCCACAGTGGCAGTGACGCCGCTTGTCCGAAGGGGACTCTGAGCACAACGCTGGTATCCAGATAGACAATCAACGCTGGTCCCGGTCCTCTCTGAGCAGCTTCACCACATCGACCTTTTTACGAAGCCGGACGGGCTTCGGCCAGACGAGCGCAGGGTCCGTTATCACGGGCTCTTCAATCCCGAGTTCATCGGGAGCCTGCGTGTAAGGAATCAGTCGAGCAACGGGCGTTTTCCGATCACACACAACTACGGTCTCTCCCTTGCGGACCTCTGACAGGTAAGCACTCAACTTCGCCTTCAGCTCCGACACCATTACCTTTTTCATGGTCTTACCAGGATCATGTATAGTCTATTTGTCAAGGGAATGCGTTGCGCGTCGTGTGTCAGGTTGCAGACTTTTCCGCACTATGCCATTTTCCAGAAGCACTCAGCGTCCTGATTTTACACCGAAAAAGGGAGCGACCAGATGAAGTTCGGCATGATGTATGAGATTTAGATTCCCGAGCCCCACACCCCCAATATTGTGCAGGACACCTATAAACAGGTCATCGCCCAGGTCATGCTGGCCGAGGAAATGGGCTTTGAGTATTTCTGGACGGTCGAGCATCATTTTCTCACCGAGTTTTCCTACTGTCCCGCGCCGGAGGTCTTGTACGGTGCGATCTCGCAGCGGACCAAGACCATCCGGATCGGCCATGCCGTTGCGCTGCTGCCGCCCCAGTACAATCATCCGATCCGGGTGGCGGAGCGGGCCGCGGTCCTCGACCTGTTGAGCGACGGCCGGGTCGAACTCGGCACAGGGCGCTCGACCACGCTGATCGAGATGGAAGGCTTCGGCATTGATCCGGAAGAGACCAAGCCCATGTGGGAAGAAGCCGTCTCGATCATCCCGCGGATGTGGCTCGAAGACCCCTTTTCGCACGAAGGGCGGTATTTCAAGATTCCACCCCGCTCGGTCATTCCCAAACCGGTCCAGAAACCCCACCCTCCCCTGTGGGTAGCCTGCGCCCAGCCCGCCAGTTTTACCGCGGCCGGTCAGAAAGGGATCGGCGCGCTGTGCTTTCATATCGGCCAACCCGAGGAACTCGCCCGCCGGGTACAACTCTACAGGGAAGGCATAGAACAGGCCGAGCCTGTTGGCGCTTTTGTGAATGACCAAGTGGCCGCCCTCGGCATCGTCCACTGCGCTGAGAGCGACAAACAGGCCCGAGAAGTGGGCGGTCCGGCCGGCGAATGGTTCCTCAATAAAACCCTCCAACTCTACCGGCCCTGGCAGGAACAGGGGACGAAGGTGCCCGATTCGTACAAGTTTGCCGCGGAGTCAGTCCGTGGGGAGCGCTCGGGCAAATCCTTGGACGAGCTGATTGAGGGTGGGATGTTCTGCATGGGCGATCCGGATACCTGCATTCGGACGCTCAAGAAATATGAGGCCGCCGGGATTGATCAGGTGCTGTGCTTTATGCAGTTCGGTGGGATTCCCCACCAGAACATTATGGATTCGATCCGCCTGTTCGGGAAATATGTGGTCCCGTATTTCCAGTCATAACGTCGCAATCTGATAGTCGTCCTCGTAAATGACCTGGCCTGGCACCTCCTGGTGACGCGCAACGTCTATCCGCCAGTCTACAGGACCTCCGGATTGACCGGCGTAGGCGGCCGGCGGCCGCTGAGAAAGGCGGCAATGTTTTCTGCCGCCAGGGTGGCCATGCGCGTCCGGGTGGCAATGCTGGCGCTGCCGATGTGGGGAACGACCAGGCAGTTGTCGAGCGTCAACAGCGGGTCGTCCGCGGGCAGCGGCTCCGGGTCGGTCACATCAAGCGCGGCCCCGGCAATGACCTTGTCTCGCAGGGCCGCATACAGGGCCTGCGCATCGACAATCGGCCCGCGCGCGGCGTTTACCAAAAAGGCGGTCGGCTTCATCTTCTTGAGCTGAGGCGTCGAGATGAGCCGGCGCGTTTCCGGACCGAGCGGAACCAGCACGACCACGAAGTCCGACTCGCTCAGCAGGGTGTCCATCTCGACCCGGGTACACCCAAGTTGCGCCTCGGCCTCTTTGTTGTGACCGCGATTATGGTAGAGCACGCGCATATCAAAGCCTTGCGCCCGCCTGGCGACTGCGGACCCAATACGCCCCAGACCGATAATGCCAAGCGTGGCCTGATGCACGTCCGTCCCGAGAAAGACAAACGGACTCCACACCGGCCACTGGCCAGCGCGTACGCGGCGTTCGCCTTCGCCAATGCGGCGGGCGATACCCAGCATGAGCGCGAAGGTGAGGTCGGCCGTGGTTTCGGTCAGAACGCCCGGCGTATTGGTCAGGACGATGTTGCGACGGGTCAGCGCCGGGACATCCACATTGTCATACCCGACAGCCATATTGGCGACGATCCTGAGTTGTGGCGCACGGTCGAGCAGGTCGTCATCAATGCGTTCCGTGACCATACTCAGCAGGGCAACGGTATCGCGCAACTCGGACAGCAGGGTCTCGCGCGAAACGGCCTGTTCTGATTCCCAGGCAGACAGGGCACCGCGGGTCCGTAAGGGGGCCAGCGCTGCTTCAGGAAGCTGACGGGTAACATAAATTTTTGGTGGGTCCTGAGCCATGTGCTCTTATCTATCGGAAGCACACAGGGTGGTATAGGCTCGCCTGAAATACTAGACTAAAGGCGAAGCTGTCGGAAATCACACGGTTGAGGAGTTACGTTATGGACCAGCCCTCCGAGAAAAGCATCAAGCGCATGCGCATCTATGTCGAAAAATACATGCAGAAAACCGGCACCTCAGGCCACCCGGAGTCCGAAGTGACCGAATCGGTGATTCTGGGTCTGGCCAATAATATCGACGAGGTCGGTCGGCCGCTCTGCCCGTGTAATTTTTATCCCGACAAAAAAGCTGAAGTCGAACGCAGCCGCGAGTGGGTCTGTGCCTGTGACGAAATGAAGAAGTGGAAATACTGTCACTGTCTGCTGTTCGTGACACCCGAGGGTACGCCGATTACCGAGCATCTGCCCGAAGACCACGAGGGCCGTCAAATCTACGGCCTCGTCAAAGACCCGACGCCGGGCAAGGGCCGCGAGCTGGCCGACAAGGCGTAACCGAGAACACAAACTGCCTTTGTAAGGGGAAAGATGGAAACAGTTGATCTTTCGACTGACGACGGATTGAGGCGCGCCTGCGAAGCCGTCGAACAGAATGCCGATTGGTGCAAGAAGCTTACAAAGTACCTAGACGAAATCGCCGATCCATCACTGGCGACGGGGCGTTTTGTCAGCGAGGATTTTCAGCAGCTTCTCTGGATCGACAACCCTATCGCTGAGTCACAGTTAGCTCGGATCAACGGGGGGAGAGAGGTAGAAGATTCGATCTCTAGGAAGGAGTTCCGTCAACGATTCCTTGAGCTTTACGATGAAATATCTGGACGTTGGAGCACCCAGCCGAGCGAGCTATCAGTAGAGAAGTTAGCCGATCTTGCACAGAAAGTTCGAGACCTTCTGGAGGAGAATTGTGGGTTCAAGCCTCACTTCGCGCTGTATCGTGCATTGGCTGCGCTTTTTCCGACTGAATTCACCACTATCGCGACGGGACAACTCCGTGAGCTAGCGAAGCAAATGTCTATCGACATTCCAGGGGGTCAGTATGCACCCGAAAAGGTTGTCCAACGACACCGTCAAGTGTTGGACCGGCTGAAGGAAGTCAGAGGACCCATAGATTCCGACGACCTGTCCGCAGTAGCCCAAAGAATGACTCTCCCGTGGGGGCTTGTTGATCTTGTTAAAAACCAGAAGAAAATGCAGCCCTCAGACGATACGCGTCCACAAGAGGTGAACGCTGAAGAAGAGGAAAATTCAACATCCATCCGCGTTCCAAAGTTCAGCGAAATCAACGAACAGCTAGAAAAAGCAGGACACTTTCCTCTTGACCTGTGCCGACAGCTTCACCTCGGGCTATGGGCCAATGACAGGCGGCACTTTGCTATTCTCACCGGCATTTCGGGGTCCGGGAAAACCCTGCTGGCCCGGAAATATGCCGAGGCGTTGACCGGCACCGAAAAGCCACCGCGCGTCTGCGTAGTCCCCGTGCAACCCGGCTGGACGGACCCATCCTTCCTGCTCGGCTACCCCAACCCACTGAAAGGCGATTCCTACGAACAGACCTCGTTTCTCGAATTGCTGCTGAGTGCCAAAGACAAGCCCGGTCTGCCTCATGTAGCGATACTTGATGAAATGAACCTCTCGCACCCGGAGCAATACCTTGCGCCGGTATTGAGCGCCATGGAAACCGGAGACGCGCTAGAGCTTCACGGGCGGGAGGACAACTTCGACGGTGTGCCGCGTTCCATCCCTTATCCGAGCAACCTTGTCCTGCTCGGCACCGTCAACATGGACGAGACCACCATGGGCCTTTCCGACAAAGTGCTCGACCGCGCATTCACGCTCGAATTCTGGGATATCGATGTTGACGCTTGGCCGGGATGGAACTCGCCTGGATTATCCGAGGACCGAGCAGGGCAAGTGAAGGCCGTGTTGAAGGAACTCATGACGGCGCTGAAGCCGGCGAGACTGCACTTCGGCTACCGGGTCATTGACGAGGTGCTCGCCTTTCTCAAGCAGCATGAGCAACAGACATCCGATTGGGATTTCACGAAGGCACTTGATGGCGTTATCTACGCCAAGGTGTTGCCCAAACTACGCGGTGACGACTCCCCCCGCATTCAAAAGTCATTCGACGAGTGCAAGAATGTGTTGGACAAACACAAGTTGAAAAGGTGCACCAAGAAGGTCGAAGAACTGATAGCCGACCTTGAATCCACGGGTAGCGCCCGTTTCTGGCGGTGAGACGAGCCGTGGATTTCTCTCTATCGGTCGAACGCGCCGGCGAACGCCACAATCTGATTGCCTGGACCAAAGGTGACTCCGGTCCTGTGCCGGAACAGAACCGTGGATTCCGAGAAAAGCAGAAGGTCGTTTTCCACGGTCCGCCTGCGGCGAAGGAGAATCGGAACTGGCGTGTGTTGATAGACGATGCGCCGTTGGTGCCGGATAGACCGGGCGTTTGGACCTGGGAACCGGGCTTCTATGCCGGCGAAGTGGAAGCCACACTTCAGGACGCGACCGGAGTCTGCCAGGGACGCTGGTGCCTGGACGTGAGCCCGGATGCCGACAAGTTGGGCCGCGACGCCTTCGAGCGGATGCTGGATGATATCTTCGATCACGACCCCAGCTTGGCTCTCGGCACCGAGCCGGCCCGCCGACAGTTCGGCGCACTCGGCGAACATCAGAACCCCGTCGTCGAATTCCTGCGTCTGCGGTATCACGCCGCAGACATCGAGCAGTCGCTCCGCGCGCTGTTGCAAGAACCCCTTCGCTCGCTACGTACCCGCCGCCGACTCTTGCCGCCCCACCTGGTACGTCGTGCCGACCGTCACACGGCGCGAGCGGGGCTACGTCAACCGGCGCTGCTTGTTGCCATTGGTGCCGTCCTGCCTGACAACGTGCTCAAATCCACCGAACAACCCCTGGTCGACGTACCCGACGTCATCTACCATTATGACAATCCACCGAACCGTTGTCTGCTCCACGCTTTGCGGGCGTTGCAACGCCGCTGCGAGAACTTATGCCACCGGCTTGAATCCGATGCCGACACGGAAAAATCGTCCGATACGGAAACCGGCATCGGGGGGCGCTGGCCCGAATGGAAGAAATTCCTTAACGCCTTCCAGCGGAAGCTGAAGAACATGGAACGCCAGCTACCCTTTCGCGAAGTCACGAAGGCAGAAGTGACGGCGGCCGGCCTCAACGCCATTGCCGCACATCCCCTGTACGCCCAGTTCTGGCGCGTCAGTTGGCATGCCCTACGCCGTGGCATTGCCGGCTCGGAACCAGCGGATTGGCTGCCCCTCAATCCGACCTGGGAGATTTACGAGCGGTGGTGCTTCCTGAAGTTGAGCGAATGGCTCAAGGGGTTGTTGCCTGAAGACATGAAATGGCGCGAGCCCGCACCTTCAGGCACAGAGCGTCAGTTGAGGGGCGAGTCAGGTGAGGGCACTGTGGTTCGTCTGCACCTGCAACGCACCTTCGGCAGCAGCAAAAATACGCCAAAAGAGTTCTGGTCCATCTCCCGCGAACGCCGCCCGGATATCGTGTTGGACTGGCAGCGCGGTGACAACGCGGGCTTCCTGGTGTTTGACGCCAAGTACCGGGTGGCGCGCAACAGCGTGCTTGACGCGATGGCAAGCGCCCATATCTACAACGACTCCCTGCGCATGAACCAAGAGAAACCCATTGCCAGTGTGCTAATCACCCCAGCTTCCACTGAAACTTCCTGGCTCGGAATACCCGATTTCTTTGATGAGCACCGGTCCGGCGTGCTCCCTCTTCACCCGGACCTGGAATTGCCCACTTGGTTCAACGACCGCGTGCGCAAAATTCTGGTCAATTAAGCCCCCACGAAATTATAGGTCAACTCCAGACCGAACACCCGGCCTCGCATCAACGGCGAGAAGGTGCCGGTGGGCAGTTGGATGTCCGTCCCGAACCGCGCGTAGTCCAGCAGGTTCTTGCCGTACAGGCCGACCACCCACTGACTGTTGTCGAGGTGGATATCCACCCCGGCCTGTAGCATCTCCTGCTGCCGGTTGAAGCCGGTGTTGTCGTCGTTGGTATATTCTTTGTCCCGGTAGGCGTAGATGACGCGCGAGGCGAGCCGGACGCGAGTGCCGACGCGGAGGTCATGGAGCAGACCCAGGCTATAGGTCCAGTGCGCGGCCCGTGGCGGTTCGAGGTCCTCGTCCTTGTCGTCCAGCTTGCCGTCCCGGTTGAGGTCGAACTTGACCTTGGTGTAATCCGGCTCGACGTAGCCGAGCGAGCCGAGAAAGACCAGGCCGGGGGAGAGGACCACCATCCCCTCCATTTCCAAGCCCCAGAATTCGGCGTCGGCCGTGTTCCGAATCACCTGCACGATGTTCTGTACCGTCTGGATGGTCGGCCTTCCATCCACAAAGGTGATGACAGGCCGACCCGTGACCGGGTCCGGGGCGGGGAGGTCCTCGCCGAAGGCCAGTTCACGTTGCAGACCGTCGACGAAGTTGTAGAAAAACGACGCGTTCAGGCGGGCACGGTCGCCCCAGGTCTTCTTGACGCCGATCTCGAAATTGTCGATCTGCTCTTCGTCAAACCCCTCGGTCCCAAGATCGCGCGCGACCTCCAGGCCGAGTGCCTCCAGCCCAGCGATCTCCACGTCCGACAGCCCCTGGGTCAGGTCGAAAAACGAGTCGCGCAGATTATAGCCGCCGGACCGGAAGCCGCGCGTCCAGTGGGCGTAGATCAGCGTCTCCTCGTCAAGCCGATAGGTCAGCCCGACCTTGGGCGACAGACTGTTCCAGCTTGCCGAGTCCTTGAAATGAGTAGGGCAGTCTGGACCCGTCACGATATGACACGAGACATCCACGTTGCGGAGGATATTCGCAATCTCTGCTGCCTTCTCTTCATGGGTATAACGCAGCCCCAGGGTCAGCATCAGCCGGTCGGTCAGGTCGTAGTCCCCATTCATGAACAGCCCGAACGTCTCGACATTATAGATGCCGCCACCGTTAAATTCCAAGATGTCGCCACTCGGGTCACCGAAAAGCCGCTGTTCGTGATAGGAGAGATCGTTCTGAAAATAGTAGAAGCCGGTCGTCAGGAAGAGCCGGTCGAAGAATATCCCGCTGTAGCGCAGCTCGTTGCTGAACTGCTCAGAGGCCTGTGCGCCGCCTCCATGAAAAAAGGTCAGCGGCGTCGCGTCGGCATCGCTCAGACCATCTCCCACCCCCTCGCGCCAGCCGAAGATATTGGTAATGGTCCCGCTACCGAACGGGACGTCCCAGTCCGCCCGGGTGTTGAAGAAGTGGACAGCGGTCTTCTGGAAGCCCTCTTCGTTGATGGCAAAATCGTGGCTGTCGCGCCTGAAATTGAACAGCGGATAGGATAGGCCGGCACCGTTGGTATGCGTCTGAGCCGCAGGTCCGTCCTCGTCGAGGTCCTGGTATTCATAACGAAGCGTGAAGCGCAGCATGTTCCAGGGCTGCCAGGTGACGACCGGCCGCAGCATCAGCGTATTCCGCGCACCAAATGCCTTGCCATTGTACTCGTTCTCAAACCAGCCCTGATCCTGATTGGAATAGACCGTGAGGCGGGCGCGCAGGGTGTCGGTCAACGGGGCGTTGAACGTACCCGAGACGTACATATTCGGGGCTTTGCCGCCGCCTTCAATTGCACTGCGGACCGTGGCCTCATAGCGGTCGGTCGGGGTTTTAGTGTTGACCAGGACGGCTCCGCCCACCACGTTGCGACCGAACAGAACTCCTTGCGGACCGCGCAGGACCTCGATGCTGTCCAGATCGAAGGCATCGTACAGCACCCCCGTATTCGTTCCCAGGTAGATACCGTCAACGAAGACGCCGACCGTCGGATCGATGGACGGAATCGAGCTGTTGATACCCAGACCACGAATGGAGAAGTTGGCGATACCGCGCGTCACGCCAATGTCGTCGAGGGCTACATTGGGCATGGTAATCGTCAGATCGCCGAGATCACGCAGCTTGAGAGTGTCAAGCTGTTCGGAATCGAAGGCCGTCATCGACACCGGTACGTCCTGGATCATCGCCTCCCGCTTGAGGGCGGTGACAACTATTCCTTCCAGAGGCGTGACCTCTGTCGCCGAGGCAGATTCTTGCGAGGCGGCCCTGCCGGCGTCCGGCTGCGCATCCTGGGCGAGGACCGAGAGGGAGGGGAGGAAAACGCTCAGCGCCGTCACCATCGTCAACGTCCGGACGGCAAGCCGCCCTGCCGTCCGGAACTTGAAGGGGTGACTGATGAGGCGCATAAATCCGCCAATCTCGGGCGTAATAATCAGACACCAGTGAAATGATACGTCAACTCCAGGCCGAAGATACGGCCTTTTGCCAAAGGAGAAAAGGTACCGCCGCCGAGTGCCGTCGGCAACTGCGTATCACCGCCGAACAGGCTGTAGCCCAACAGGTTCTTGCCGTACAGGCCGAGCACCCACTGGCTGTCGTTGAAGTGAATGTCCACCCCGGCCTGCAATCGTTTCTGTTGCCGGTTGAAGCCGAGGTTGTCATCACTCGAATACGCTTTGTCCCGGTAGGCATAGATAACCCGTGAGGCCAACCGGATGCGACGACTGAGCCGCAGGTCGTTCAGCAGGCCCAGGCTATAGGTCCACTTTGCGGCCCGAGGCGGTTCCAGGTCCTCATCCTTACCGTCCACTCTGCCATCGTTATTGAGGTCAAACTTGACTGTGGTGTAGTCCGACTCCACAAAACCGGCCGAACCGAACAGGCTCAGGCCGGTGGCCAGGACCAGACTGCCCTCCACCTCAAAGCCGTACAGATCCGCGTCGGCCGTATTGCGGATCACCTGTACGATGTTGCCCTGCGTCACGGGTCTCCCGTCGGGGCCGATGACCGGTTCCCCGGTCGCCGGATTGAGCACTGGCAGCTCTTCGGGGAAAACCAGCTCGCGTTGCATGTCGTCGATCAGATTATAGAAAAGCGCGGCGTTGAGCCGGGCACGAGTGCCGAAGGTCCTCTTGAAGCCGATCTCGAAGTTGTCGATCTGCTCTTCGTCAAAGGGGCCGGGGCCGAGGTCACGGGGATCGCCCGGCAGGCCGAAAAACGTGTCGCGCAGGTTATAGCCGCCGGACCGAAAGCCACGCGTCCAGTGGGCATAGACCAAGGTATCGTCATCGTATCGATAGCTCAGCCCGACCTTGGGCGACAGATTGGTCCAGGTTTCTTTGTCCCGGAAATGGCTGGGACAGTCCGGGCCGGTAATGATGTTGCACGGGGTGGCGCCGTTTCGGGTCAGATTGGTGATGTCGGCGCCCTTTTCCTCGTGGGTATAGCGCAACCCCAGGGTCAGCGTCAGCCAGTCGGTCAGGTCGTAGTCCCCATTCATGAACAACCCGAAGGTTTCGACATCCAGAGTGCCCCCACCGTTTTGCCGGATTTGTCCGAAGGCCAGGGAGCGATACTCGTGATAGCCGATGTCGTTATCGAAGTAATAGAAGCCGGTCGTCAGGAACAGCCGGTTGAAAAACAAGCCACTATAGCGGAGTTCGTTGCTGAACTGTTCCGATAGTTGTAAGGCTCCTCCGGTAAACAGCGGCAGGGGTGTCGCGTCGATATCACTTTGCGCGGTTCCCTGCGCGTCCCGCCAGCCGAAGATGTTGGTGACCCTGCCGTTGCCCAACGGCACATCCCAATCCAAACGGGTGTTGAAAAAGTGAATTTCCGATGTGAGATGACCCTCGTCGTCGATGGCGAAGTCGTGACTGTCGCGGTCGTAGTTGGCAAAGGGATTGGCCCGACCGGAACCGTCGGTATGGTTCTGGGCCGCGGGTCCGTCGCCGTCGAGGTCCTGATATTCATAGCGGAGCGTCAGGCTCAGCGTATCCGTAGGCTCCCAGGAGATGACCGGGCGCAGCATGATGGTGTCCTGCACGCCGAACGCCTTGCCGGTATGTTCATTTTCAAACCAGCCCTGATCCTGATTGGAATACACCGTAAAGCGTGCCCCCAGGGTCTTGGTCAGCGGCGCGTTCAACGTGCCCGCGACGTAAACGTTGGGCGCCTTGCCCCCGCCTTCCACCGCGCTACGCACCGTGGCTTCGTAGCGATCAGTCGGCGTTCTGGTGTTGAGCAGGACCGCGCCGCCCACGACGTTGCGACCGAACAGCACACCCTGCGGGCCGCGCAGCACCTCGACCGCCTCCAGGTCGAAGGTGTCGTACAGCATCGTCGCGTTCGATCCCATATACACGCCGTCGATGAAGACGCCGACCGTCGGATCGATGCCCGGAATCGAACTGTTGATACCCAGACCCCGAATGGAGAAGTTCGCAATCCCACGCGCCGTGCCGGCATCGTCCAGGGACACGTTCGGCATGCGGATGGACAGATTGGTCAGGTCGCGCACCTTGAGCGCGTCAAGCTGCTCGGCGTCAAAGGCCGTGACCGCCACCGGGACATCCTGGAGCAGTTGTTCCCGCTTTTGGGCGGTCACCACGATATCGTCCAACATCGTGGCGCTCGCCACTTCTTCTTCCGGCTCGGCCTCCTGGGCGGTGGCCGGGAGCGGGGAAAAACCGACACCCACTACCACAACGACGCTCAGGATAAGGGCGACGAACAGGGGAGCTGGTCGGAATACGGACGTTCCGTCGATAACACTCATCAATCCTCCGATCTCATATGGAAATCAGCTCTTCTACCGTACCGATTTCAGACACCAGTAAAATGATACGTCAACTCCAGGCCATACGTCCGGCCTTTTGCCAACGGCGAGAAGGTATTGTTTATGGCGTTGGTGAGGTGCCTGACCTGATCCAGCAGGTTCTTGCCGTACAGGCCGACCACCCACTGACTGTCGTTGAGGTGGATATCCACACCAGCCTCCAGCATTTTTATCTGCCGGCCGAAGCCGCGATTGTCGTCAGTGGTGTAGATTTTGTCCCGATAGGAATAATTGATGCGCGAGTCGAGCCGGTAGCGGCTGCCGACGTCCAGCGTATGGAGCAGACCCAGGCTATACGTCCAGGTCGGCGCACGCGGCGGTTCCAGGTCCTCGTCTTTTCCGTCTACTATGGAATCGCCGGTCAGGTCGAACCTGACCTCGGTATACTCCGTATCGATTTGGCCCAGTGATGCCAGCAGCAAGAAGTCCT
>JAJDZM010000300.1 GCA_022824615.1 Candidatus Binatia bacterium
GGAGGTACGCATGGGGCAAGAGTCGGACCGTATGCTGCGGGAGCTTGTTGAAAAAGAAGCCATACGTGAGTTGGTCCATCGCTATTGTTGGGCTGTGGACCGGGGGGAATTTCAGGATGTGATGGCGCTGTTTCACGATGCGTGTGACCTGATCGTCAGCCCTCCAGGCCGACGCCGAGAAGGACGCGCCGCGGTCGAGCGCTGGTACAGACGCTATATGCGCCATCGTCTCGGGGTCTTACGGCATCTCATTCATAACCAGGTCATTACCCTTGACGGTGATCGGGCGTTTTCAAAAAGCTATTTTGATGCGGTCGGCGCTCTGAAGGGCGAATCGGTTGTGGTTGCCGGATTTTACGAAGACCGGCTGCTGCGTGTTGCAGGGGAGTGGAAATTTACGGAGAAAGTCATTGGTACGGACTTCATGGTTCCGCTGCATGAAGGCTGGGGTGGAGAGAAATTCAAAGTCCGGCCGTGGTGGTATGACGGAGAGAAGACGCCGAAGGAGTGAAAGTCCCCTCCTTTGGAGGGGATTTCAATAGTGGACGAGTCCTCTTTATACGCTTTCGTCCGGAACCAGTCCGATTAAATCGATCACGACCTTGCAGCCGGGAATTGGCAGCGGACCGGGGATGCGGACGGTGGTACTTGCCGGGGGGTCGGTCGGAAAGGCTTCGGCCCAGGCCGCAAAAGACGTAAAAAACTCGCAGAAGTCCGTATAAAACCCGCGCCGGCGGAGCAGTTGGTCGTGCGAGGTGCCGGCCGCCCGGCAGATCGCCTCGATGTTTTTCACGATATAGTTCACCTCCTTTTCCGCGGCCGACGAGTAGTGCGGAAAATTCGGGTCAACCCGCGCCTCAGCCGGTACGCCGGTGCGGTAGTCGGTGGCCATCTGGCCGGAGAAAAAGAGGAAGGGGCCGGCCTGAACGGCCTGCGGCTCATGGGCCAGAGGAAGAGGAGCCGCCTCGGTTCGGATGGTGCGCTTGGCCGGTCCGTCCTGCGGGACATAGGCAATCAGATTGATGGCGATGCGCAGCCCCGGAACACCCAGGTCGTTGACCGGGACGGTGGTTCGGGCGGGCGGGTCTGTGGGGAAATACTGCTTCCAGATTTGTTCCAGGCGGTAAAAGTCCCGGATATCCGTCATATAGACTTCCGCCTTGACGACATCCTCAAGCGATGCCCCGGCGGCCTGCAGAACGGCCTGCTGAGCCTTCAGAATATAGTCGGTTTGCAAGCGGGCGCTCTCCGCATAATAGGGAAAGTTGGGATCGACCCGGGCCTCGGGCGCCAGCCCGGTCGAAAAGTCGGTGGCGGTCAGGCCGGCGGTAAAGATAAACTCCCCGGCTTTCACGCCGTAGTGATACAGGGCCTGGTTGTTGAGCCCGTGTACGGTCGGCGGGGGCAGGACCTCGGCCTGAATAATTTCCGGTCGCTGGCCGGTCTCGGACACAAAACCCACCAGATCGGTCTCCAGGGTGCAGCCCGGCACGGGCAGTTCTTCCAAGAGAACAGTGGTATGCGGCGGAATGCCAGTGGAGCCAAAAGTCTGCTGTAAGACCTGGGAGGCGCCGTGCAACTCCTGGGTATGGGTATGGTAGAGCGTGAATGAGACACACTGTTCCAGGGAGGAGCCGGCGGCCTCAAGCGTGGCGCGCAGATTGTCGGCAATATACTGGGTCTGGCGTTCGATATTGCTGCCGTGGTGGGGGAAGTTCGGGTTAATGGTGGCCGCCGGTGGAATGCCGGTCTGAAAATCCGAGGCCACCTGTCCGGAGATAAAGACAAACGGTCCGGCCTTGACTGCGGGTGAGTATGCGACGCGCGGCCTGGGAAGAGCCTCTGGAAAGATCGCCTCTTTTTTCATGCTTCCTCCTTTCCCCTGCCGTCTTCCTCTTTCTTCGCGGTCCTGTCAAGGCTCGAACTCCGTTCGCTTGCAGGGCGCTGCGGCCAGTGTCACAATTGAGCCCGACAGGATTCTACCGAGTAGCCATAAGGAGGGTCGGCATGCAGAAAATCCAACGCGGCGAGGTAACCAGATACGCCTTCGACAACCGGGACGAGCCCGTCCTGCGGGTCCAGGCCGGTGAGGTCTTCCAGGTGGAGACCGAGGATGCGCTTACAGGTTTGATCGAGGACGACAGTGATAATCCTGTTGTCCATCAGTTTGTGGATGATCCCCACGTTGCCGATCTCGCGGTTGCCTATCCGCCCAAATACAACCCCGTGGTCGGGCCGGTTTATATCGAAGGCTGCGAGGCGGGGGATGTGCTGGCCGTGCATATCGACTTTATCGATCCCTGGCGCTACGGCTTTTCGGGTATTCTGCCGGGTATTGGCCCGTACGGCAATTCGACCCTGTTTGACGGCCAATGCGCTCAGGCGCGGGTCCAGGTGATCGAGCATCTGCCCGGACCGAGCGGCCATACCCGCGACGGCAAGGGCGTCTATTCCGATAAGCTGACCTGGGACCTCCAGCCCTTTTGCG
This sequence comes from Candidatus Binatia bacterium, assembly GCA_022824615.1. Taxonomy (GTDB): domain Bacteria; phylum Desulfobacterota; class Binatia; order Bin18; family Bin18; genus Bin18. The sequence continues at coordinate 2,489 of JAJDZM010000300.1, forward strand.
GCACGCTGGCAACCGCACCGGAGCGGGAAGTCTTCACCTCTCTCCTCGGACAGGGCCCCTTTGGCGGCAACATCGATTGTCGCGATATTTGCGCCGGACATACAATCTATCTGAACTCCTATAACCCGGGCGGCCTGCTGTATATCGGGGATATTCACGGCGGCCAGGGAGACACCGAGTTTACCGGCATTGCCGACGAGACCCGTGCCACCGTGCAGTTGAGCTGTACGGTGGTGAAAAACAAACGCCTGCCCTGCGTGCGGATTGAAAAGCCCGACAGTATCGTGGCGGTGGGCATTAACCGGCCCATGGAGCAGGCCGTGTACGATGCGGCCCAGAACATGCTCGAATGGCTGCGCGAAGACTATGACATCAAGCCGCAGGATATGTATATCCGCATGTCGTGCGATCCCGCTTTCCGGATGCGGACCTATCAGATGGTCCGGGCGCTCACCATCGAACACGTGGTCGGGGCGGAATATCCCAAGGAACGGCTGAGCGCAGCCTTTTAGCGACAAGGAGCAAGTCCATGGCCGACTTACTCGTACACGGTAAATACCTCCTCAACCCGGCCCAGCCGGGAGAAAAAACAGCGGTGGTACAGGACGCGGCCGTTGCGGTAACGGGGACCAGTATTGCGGCGGTGGGGAGTTATAGCACGCTCAAAAAGCAATACCCCGACTACCGGGAGGTCGGTTCAAACGAACATCTCGTTCTGCCCGGCCTGATAGACGTGCATCACCACGGCTGGGGGCTCAGTGCGGTCCAGCAGGGCGCGCTGGACGACGCCCTGGAGCCGTGGATCTACGACCTGCTGATGCTCAAATCCCCGACCAATGTCTATCTGGATACGCTCTACGGCAATATGAAGCTGCTTGAGTCCGGGGTGACGACGGTCCTGCACAGTCATTTCTGCCGCACGGGGAATTATGAGGATGAGGTCAACGCGACGCTCAGGGCCTATGAGACCTCGGGGCAGCGGGTTGCCCTGGCGCTTGAGGTGATGAACCAGCATCCGTTTGCCTATGACGACGACTGGTTTCTGCAACACCTGAGCGCGCCGCTCCGCACACGGGTCGAAGCCGCGCTGCAGGCCCGTCCGCCCATAGACCGCGATACCTATCTGAACCTTGTCGAGAAGTATTATACCGAGCGTAATCAAGAGGGCACGGCCAAGGTAAAGATTCTCTACGGGCCGATTAATTCAGTCTGGACAACACCGGATATTCTCGAAGCGATTGGTGAGCGGGTCCAACAGGGCCGGGGGCTCCACCTGCACGTTGTTGAAACGCCGTATCAGGCCGAATACTTCTTCAAGCACTACGGCAAGAGCAATATGGCCTGGCTGCACGATATGCATCTGCTCGGTCCCCGCACCTCTTTTGCCCATGCCGTCTGGACGACGCGGGACGACCTGGCGCTCCTGGCCGAGACCGGGGCGACGGTATGCCACAACGCCAGCTCGAATCTGCGTCTGCGGAGCGGCATCGCCCCGGTGGCTTTTATGCACGAACGCGGCGTCAATATCGGGGTTGGGACGGATGGCGGAACGCTCAACGATGATGACGATATGGTCCAGGAACTGCGCCTGGTCTCCAAGCTGCACCGCCTGCCACGTCCGACCTCGCCCTGGGTCAGCCCACATGACGTCATTCGTATGGCCACGCTGAACGGGGCGCGGGCAACCCTGCGAGCGGACGCTATAGGCAGGATTGAACCGGGCCGGGCCGCGGATATCATTCTGGTCAATCTACAAACCATGACCCAGCCGTATCTCGCGCCTGACATCCATATGGCTGATGCCTTTGTCTACCGGGCCAAGGGGACGGATGTGGAGACCGTCATTATTGATGGTGAGCTGGTCATGGAAAACCGCACGCACCTGCGTTTCAATAAGGATGACCTGCTCGCCCAGCTCCGCGAGGCCGCGGCTCAACCACCGACCACCCAGGACCTTCAGCGGGCCGACCTCTTCCGGCAATGCCGTCCAGTGTGTGTCGAGTTCTTGAATCAGTATCTGGACCGGGAGATGGCCCCGCAGTATGTGCTTAACCGGATGGCGTGAGCAGGGGTGATGTGGAGACCCTCATCGCACGCCGCGACTTTCACAAGCTGGTGCTGAGGGCTGGGGCGGTCGTGTTGCCTGGTTGTCGGTCCCAAGCATACTCTGCGGTTCCTCCCGGCGGCAGAGTCCTGATTGTTGGGGCCGGCATGAGTGGACTGGCCACGGCTCGTGAGCTTCAGCGCGCCGGCTACACGGTCACCATTCTGGAAGCCCGAGACCGCATCGGCGGCCGGGTCTGGACTGACCGCCGCTTTGCAACTCCCATCGACCTCGGGGCGTCCTGGTTGCACGGCGGGCCGGACAATCCACTCAAGGCCGTTGCCGCGAACCTGGGTCTCAGGACACGGGTGAGCGAGTATGGCAATCTGGCGGCCTATGAACTGGGCACGGTCGGGCGGTCAACCGTCCCCCGCACTGCGTTCGAGTCCGAATATGCGAAATTGGAAGCCGCGGTGTATAGACAGAGCGGCTGGACCTATGTCTCGACTCTGGCGCGTCGTTGGCTTGGACGCCCCGGCCCCAGGGTTTCGGTCGCCGATGTCTTGAGCGCGCTTCCCGCTCCGTTGACCGAGGCCGGCCGTTTGGCGCGTTGTCGGATCGAGAGGGGCATAGAGAATCTCTACGCCGCGTCTCCGCACGACCTCGGTTTTGCCAGTTTATTGTACGAATCGGTAACCGGACCAACGGGAGAAGGGTTGGCTTCGGAAGAGCAATTCGTGCTCGATGGAATGGACCGGCTGGTCCGGCACCTTGCCGCAGGTCTCCCGGTTCGGTTCGGCCAGACTGTTAAGCGAATTGCGTACGGAGCAGACGGCGTTCGAGTTGAGACAGAGCAGGAAACGTTTACCGCAGACGGAGTGGTTGTCACCGTCCCAATCGGGGTGCTGCAATCGGAACAGATCGTCTTTGAGCCGGCATTGCCACACTCGCATCGGACCGCCTTGTCCCGCATCGGTATGGGGCTCTTCAATAAGATTATCCTGCGCTTCCCACGCGTCTTTTGGCCCGAGGAGCCGGATTTTGTTTTTGTGTGTGGCAGCAGCCTGTGCTCTTTCTACGTCAATTTTGCTGCCTATGCCGGTGTACCGATGCTGGTCGGTCTCAGCGGCGGAACTGCTGCCGACGAGATTGAGGCGCTGTCAGACCAGGCCCTTGTGACACGGCTGCGGAAAGAGTTCTCCGGCGTGATGGGTACGGCCGTTCCCGAACCAACCGATGTGATGATCCAGCGCTGGCGCTCGGACCCGTTTGCGCGCGGGTCGTATGCCTATCTCCGTGTCGGGGCGAATGGTGGAGAGCCGGAGATGCTTTCAAGACCGATTGCCGGTCGGGTCTTTTTCGCCGGGGAAGCTCTGCATCTCCATGACCCTGGGACGGTCCACGGAGCGTACTGGACGGGCCAGCGCGCGGCCCGGCAGGTTCGAGGCTGGAGCAGAAGAAGGTCGAGATAATGGATAAGCTGGGATTAGAGCAGATAAAGGAGCAGATCAAATACGGTACAGAAGTCCTCAAATTGATTGTTCTGCTAGGCGTTGCGATCGGCGGAGGCTCTATCGGTGTTTTGCTGGGGAAGTATTCTCTGGTCAGATTTGGCTTGGCGGGGTTTGGAATACTTGTTACTCTATCACTCGCCATTGGCGCATGGCGGCAGCATCGCCGGACCCAGCAGCTTATCAAACGAATCACGGAGGCTCTATGACAGGTTTTGACTGGCTGGCGCTTGCAATGGGAGCAACGGTCTTCCTCATTTTTGGTGTGCTCGGCTGGGCTCTTACCCGCCCCTGACAGCCTAGAGCGCTTCACGATAAGTTGTAGCCGTGCCCGTACGCGCTCGTCATGCCGGACTTGATACGGCATCCAGAAGCCGGGGGACCCTTCGACTTCGCTTCGCCACGCTCAGGGTGAACGGAGGGTCTGGATTCCTGCGAAAGCAGGAATGACGGGTGGCCACACAGCATCGTTATTTGCTCTAGCGATAGTCACTGAACACACAGAAGAGCGTTTGCATTACCGGCCGTCCCTTCGCCGTACGGATGTCTCAGGCTGGCTTGGAGTACTCGTTGATGATGATGGTAAGTACCTCCTCTGTGAGGCGGGGGGTCGCAAACACGCCCCATGGGTCTTCGTACCGGTATCTCCACTCCTCAAATGTCTTTCTGTAGGTACGGAGTATGTCCCGGAGGCCATAAAGAGCAGCCATGCCTGGATCCGCCGTGCCCTCCAAGAGCTCTGGAACACGCAGGAGTTCAAGTACTTCTCGTTGGTGAGGGGGTTGCACTGCTTCTTCAAGCCGTTTCTGTGTGGCCGGCTCTAACCCACAGAACAAGCAGAACAAGTCGTGGCTCCGAATAGGGGCCTTTCCCTCTCGACATAGCCATGCTTTCAGTGCAACCTCCATCGCCAAAGACCAGAGAATGGACTCTGCTATGGTTTGCCCATAGGAATAGAAAAAGTCTGGGGTGGACGCAGGCGATGGGCTGTCCCTGTCCATTTCCTGCGCCACACGTAGCAGTGCCCGTGCATGGTCCATCATGAGATCTGGGTTCAAATGTCGCTTATTCTTGGCAGTGTAAGGCATTGAACAATATGCCTCCATCCAGAAGGGCGGATCAGCAGGAGTGGCTTAACTCGGGTCGCAGGCCGACTCGTTTACTCGGAGATAGTTAGCCAGGAATAGGTCTAGACGACCGGACAAGTGCTGAACGATATGGTTGGCGTTTCCACCGTGCGTACCAGTGATGCCAGTGTCCCACGTAGTTGCTGTACCGTTCGAGTTGTTTACCCGGTCAGTGACCTGCTTCTTATACTGCACAGATATACTGTATGCAGGGCCTACTACGTTGATATTAATGTATAAGTAGGCATAGTTCCCCTCCTCCCATGACTCCGTATAGAGCCGTGCTGCGCGCAGTCGGCTTTCCGCTGCAAGCTGTATGCGTTCTTTGGTGAGCCCAACCGCCTGAGCATCGGGGGACAAAAACTCAACCACTAGCCTCATCGGTCGACAGGAGCCGAACAAATCGAAGCGGCGCCAGTCTGATACTGCCTGGGCCTGTACTGTCGAGGCGGTCAGCAGTATTCCTAAAAGTGTCCAGAGCATCGGGCGAGCATAGCGGTTTTCCTGAATGCACTCCACTCCATGCCGGTGTGTTCCACTGCCCCGGCAACATGATTGGGACAAAGGCTCCGCCTAAAACGTCTTCAACTCCAGAAACTCGCCCACATCCTGACCAAGTCCCTGGCGGACGGCTTCTTTGTAGACCGCGAAGCCGGCGGCGACATCCTGGATGGCGGTGCCCACGGATTTGAACAGGGTGATTTCGTCCGCTCCCGTGCGGCCTGGGGCGCGACCGGCGACCACTTCTTTGAGTTCCGTTACTTTCGCGCGATCATACGTCCCGGCTGCCATTGCGGCCTTGAGGTCGCCCGACTCGCCCTCCATCTGTACCCGCGAATCGACCACAATACGCTCCGCGTGCTGGAAGGTCTCCGCGTCAATCTCGCGTAGCTGCAAGCCGGTTGAGCCAATCGAATTGACGTGGCTGCCGGTTTCCATCCACTTGCCACGGTAGGCGATCAGATCACCGACACCGGTGGTGTTGGTCGCCACCACCACAATATCAACCCCACTGACCGCTTCCTCCGGAGTCATGACCGCGCCGAGGTTGATGCCCAGTTGCTCGCTCATCCGTGCGGCAAAGCGCTCCCGATTCGCCTGAGTTGGACTAAAGACTTTGCCGGTTTCAATCGGTCGGACGGCGCATACGGCCTGCAAGTTTGTCGTCGCTTCCAGACCCGAGCCAATCACGCCCACGGTCCTGGCTTCGGGTGGGGCCATATACTTAGTGGCCACGCCGGTCGTTGCGCCGGTGCGCGTCGCGGTCAGATAGGCGGCGTCCATGAGCGCCAAGAGTCGTCCGTCTTTTTCGTCATAGACCGCAATGAGATAGCGCACGCCGTGCTGGACTGACCCATGAAACACCTTGTAGCCCATCAGGCCGCTATCCCGCATCACCGCCGGCATGACGCGAAAAAAGCCTGAAGTCGTGGCCAAGTTCAGACGCGGGGGAAGTTCGACCGCGTTCCTGGCTTCTTCGAGCAAGCCCTGCTCGATGCGGTCGATCTGGGTCTTGATGTCCGTGGCTTGTTCTACGTCGCTGTTTGTCAGGAGTAAGGTCACGCGGTCTCCCTAGGCCGGGTTGCGCCCGATAAAAAACTCTCTGTCATCCTCGACCGGGACTTCGAGTCCGGAGGCGATCAGTCCCTGGCGCAGGGGCTTCATCTGACGGTCGTTCAGGCGCATGGTCGGCGTGCGGAGCGGACCGCCGTTAAAGCCGCTCAGCCAGCCCTGGTATTTCCAAATCATCCGGTGCAAAAAATTTGAGCCGGCCAGCATGGCCATGGCCTGCATACTCGCCTGCCGCGCCGGGTGAATCTGCCAGTATAATTCCATGGCGGCCTCGAACTGCCCGTCCTGGATCAGGCCGAAAATCCTGGGAATCATCGGCCCCCAGTACTCATAATTACTCGTCCCCATGAACTGCATGGGCACCAGGCCGGCCATGGGCAGGCCGTTGCCTTCGATCGGTTCGGTAACAACGACCCGCTCGCCGAAGCGTTTATACACGTCCACAAATCCCCCGATGGACGGCATGCCACCTTCCGCCTTGATCGCGGCGATATTCGGCACCTCGTCGAGTAGGCGCTGGATCAGCTCCGGACCAAAGCCCGCGGCCGGATGGATGCGTTCAAACCCCCATAGCGGAACGGGGAAGAGCATCACCGCCAGATTGGTATTGTCACAAAATGTTTTGGTGTAGCGATAGATGTCGTCCGCGCTGTCCGGATAAAAGGTGGGCGGGTAGGAGAGCAGGACGAGTTCGGCACCCGCCCGCTCGGTGGCTTGGACGGCTGCGATATTCTCTTCCAGGCTATTGAAGCTGGCGTGGTGGATGAGATGGAGCCGACCTTTGGCCTCATCTGCCGCCCACTGTGCGAATTGGACGTACTCGTCAAACGTAGTCGCGGTTTCGGCCACGAGTAGGGTGCCCCAAAAGCCGTATTCGATTTCCTTGCGTACATCGTGTCGAATGGCTTTTTCGTTCAGGCTGCGTAAGTCCTGGGTGAAGGTGGGGGTGATGGTATTGGCCACACCCTTCATGGTTGCTTTGGCCCACTCGCGTGCTTCGTGTTTTCGATAATCTGCCATTCCGCCGCTCCTTATCCCTTGAGAGAGTTGAGAAAATTCCGCACCAGGGCCTCACATTCGCCGCGTTTATGCGTGCCGTAATACAGAATCCGGTTATTGATCGGATCCCCGGCAAAGAACCACTCGTACAATAATTGCCGTCCGCCAAACTGGGTGCTGATGGCGTCCCAGGCCAGCTTCATGATACGCACCCGCTCCTCGGCCGGGGTGTCGCGGCCACGCAGATAACGCGGCAGAAGTTCTTGCAGGGCAGGGTTGGCGAAATCCTGCTCGGTCGGGGTCATGACCAGGCCGCTGCTGCCCGCAAGGCGGATAACCTCAACCGCCCTTGTGTGGACGAACGGAAAAAAGATGCGCAGCGTGGTGATGCCCAACATGCCCTTGTCCGGCGCTCCAAAGAGGGTGGCCAGACCCGGCACGAAGCTCTTTGCTGCAGCGACTGCTTCTGACGCTGAATCCGTCTCGCCCTCGCCGGCCTGGGCATTCGTCCAGACTTCATGCGCCGTGGCAGTCACCAGGCCGTCGGCCAGCTCGACGTAGGAGACAAGTTCGCCTACGAGTTCCTGGTAGCGCACAATCTCCGAGCGCCCGATGCTGTGGGCGACCAGGCAGGCCAGACCGGTCATAAAGCGCAGTTTGACCGCGCCACGAATAACAGCCTGCAAGGCAAAATAGCCCGGCATGCGGGGCGCAATGAGATTGTAGGTTTCCACATCCCGGGCCGCAAAGACCCGCTCCCACGGGACCAAGACGTTATCAAAAACGGCAATGGCGTCGCCTTCGTCAAACCGACTGCTCAACGGACGGTTAAAGTCTCCGGCCCCGGCATCGTAGGGCTCCCGGCAGATAAACTTGAGCCCTGGGGTGGCCACCGGGATGGAAAAACTGACGGCATACGCTTCTTGTCCCGGCTTGCGCGGCATATACGGCGCAACCCAGATATCGTCGCTAATCGGGGCGAGGGTGGACAGCATGCGGGCGCCGTTGACGATCAGGCCGGTGTCGGTCTCCTTGACGATACGGATGCTTTCCTGGTCCTCGGCGCCTTTGGTCTTGTCGATCTGCGGATCGACCAGGGTGTGGGTCAGACAGAGATCTTTTTCGCGGCACAACTCATAATACGTCCAGGCGTTGTCCCCAAAGCGCGACTCGTTGCGTCCCAGCCAGGCGGTGATGGCTGCCATATCGGCGACAAAGGCGTTCATATAGTCGGGCAGGCGGCCCATCATGCCGCAGGTCAACTCGCATCGCGTCGTCTCTCCAAAGCGCCGTTTCTCAATGTCCGCCCAGCTTTCGGCCAACACAAACGAGGTGCTGACCGGTTCATTCGAGGTGGGGGAGGGATAGGTCAGAATGTCTGTATAGGGGTCCTGGTGCTGGCAGTCGTACAGCCGAGCCATCTCCCGGATGACGCCCTGAAAGGCGGGGTAGGTGGTCACGTCACGGACGAGTTCTCCGTTGACGTACAGCTCCCGGTCGTCTCGGAGTCCGTCAATATATTCCTGGCCAGTGCGTACGCCCATTACTGCTCCTCTCTGGGCGGATTACATCATGAGCATCAGGCCGCCGTCCACATAAATCAATTGGCCGGTGATGTAATGCGCCGCCCGGCTGGTGAGCAACAGCACCGCCTGGCCAATATCAACCGGCTGAGCCCAATCCCCGAGTGGAATTTTTTCGGCGAACGCGGCGTCGAGCGGCTCTGTCGTCTCGTGGCCCATTTCTTTGGCCAGATTGCTCCGCACGCGCAAGGAGCCCGGCGTTTTCACCGCCCCCGGCGCAAGCGTATTGACCGTAATTTTATGGGGTGCGTACTCCAGCGCACTCGCTCGGGTAAAGGCGTTGAGACCGCCTTTGCTGGCATCGTAATGGGCCATGCCCAGATAGGTCCGGGCCGTATTGATGGAGGAAATGTTGATAATCCGCCCGCCGCGCCCGCCGGCTATCATCTGCTCGGCGGCCAAGCGGGTGCACAGGAACGGACCGCGCAGGTTTACCCCCAACACCTTATCCCACAGCGCGGTTTCCATTTCGGCCAGCCGGGCCATGGGATAGATGGCCGCGTTATTGACCAGAATATCGACGCGCCGGAACTCGTCCATGACCGCGGTCACCATATTTCTAACCGAAGCTTCGTCGGAGGTATCCGCGCCGACCGCCAGGGCTGTCCGGCCTTGATCGTTGAGGGCTTTGGCGGTGGTGGCCGCGGTTTCAGCGTCGGTGTCCGCCAGGGCAATACGGGCTCCGGCGGCAGCCAGGATTTCCGCAACGCCTTGGCCGATGCCTTTGGCGCCGCCTGTGATGAGGGCCACCTGGCCGTCGAGATTGAAGAGTTCAGTGATTGCAGTGTCCATACGTGTCCTTAACTGAGAGAAGGGAGACCCTCACCCTGGCCCTCTCCCAAAGGGAGAGGAAACAAATTAGAAAAAGACGGTCATATTCTCCAGCACGTTATGGTCGAGCAGGATAAAGCGTTCTTCATTCTTCCAGGTGGTGTCAATACGCCGCCACCAGTCTTCCCGGCAGCCAACAAACACGTGCTCGGTCCCTTCCCAGCGACTGCGGAAGACCTGAAAATTTGAGCCGACTTTTACCCGGTCCGGCCCGTCGGTCTCAAGGATTTGCACATTGGAGACAAAATGTCGGATGCGGGAACGCGGCTCCTCGGCATGGGCGGCCCCGGTTCTCAGGCGTTTGACGCGCAGGGTCAGGCTGGTTTTGTCATCATCAAAATGCGCCAGGAGATGGGGCTGAGACAGGTCTTCCCGGCCCGGCTCCATATTGCCGCGGACCGGAGCCCAGTAGCGAATCGTGTCGCTAAACAGCTCAAGCCATTCTTCGAGTTGATCGTTGTCCAGCAGCCAAGCCTCGTGATAGAGCAGATCTTCGAACTCGTGACGGAGTCTGGTGCGGTCTGCCGCGTTCATCATGCTCCACCCATGAGAGCCTGCCACCGTTCGTACACGCCAAAGATGCCGATTTCCGTTGAGGGTGGATGGATCAGACCCGGTTTGTCCGGGTCGGTGCGGCCATGTCCGGCGCCCATCTGGTAGTTGAGGGGAAAGTTCCGGCGGTGCATACCACGCAGGGCCTTGACGCTATTGCCCCACATCTCACCGTCATCCTGCTCGAAGATACCGCTGGGCGAAAAGGTCAGAATCTGCATCTTCCGGGCGATCTCGACAACCTCAGGCGGAGCTTCCTGCTCGATCATGCTCCAGGAGTACACCTCCATATTATGCGGGCCGCGGGGATGCCAGACCCGAATGGTCAAGAAACCCAGAAAGGTCAGAATGGAAAAATTCGGAAATACGTTCCCCACATGAACACAACCGACCAGTTCGCTCTGGGCCGGGGTCAGACGTTGTCTGGCCGCGGCCTGCATCCGCTCCATATGCTGCGCCAGCGGGGCGGGCACGCCGCCTGCCATGTCAATCTTGAAATTGATCCAGCCATGCCCGTTATCCAGCTTGGCTTCAAAGTCTCGCACCCAGGGCTGGTCACCCAGAAATTGCCCGTTTGCCGGGCCGAGGCCGATTTTGAGCATGCTCTCGTGGGCCGCTCCGGTATGATAGTTGTCGCCGTTGAACTGCTCGGCGGCCAGCTTCCAGTTGCCGCCCAGATTCCAGCGGTGCAATCCGGGCAGGGCAACCATGCCGCCTTCAGTCTTGTTGAAGATGAGATCGAGATACCACTTCATATCCCCAAGATAGGCATCCAGGCTCTGGGCGTTCTCGTCGAAACAGGCAAAGATGAGGCCCCGAAACGATTCCACGCGGGGCACTTCGATCAGACCCCAGTCCTCCCGGTTGAGCTCCTCGTAATAGGCTTCTTTGAATTGCGGGACGCCGATGAGCCGGCCCTGGTTGTCATACGTCCAGCCGTGGTAGGGGCAGGTAAACGCTTTGGCGTTGCCGGCGTCCAAGCGGCACATGCGCGCGCCGCGATGGCGGCAGGAGTTCAGAAAGACTCGAATTTTTCCGCTTGCCGTCCGGCAGGCCAGGACCGACTCTTCGCCCATGTAGCAGGTCACGAAGTCACCCGGATTCGGGAGCTGGGATTCATGCGCCAGATAGAGCCAGCAGCGGCCGAAGATGCGCTCCTGCTCGTCCCGGTAGACCTCTTCGTCAACAAAGACCCGAGGGCTGACTGTGCATTTTTCCAAGTCAATCAAGTGTGACCAGTCTGTCACGCCGCGCGCTCCTTCAATTCCTTCTCCTCTCTCCAATTCCCCTCTCCCCTGGAGGGAGAGGGTCAGGGTGAGGGGGATTCTCTCTACTATCCCACGTGCTTATGGCCCCAAATGCTGCCGGTGCGATGGAGTTGGACCTGCCAGGTCGCGTCATCGACCTCACGCGCGCCCCAGCCGTATTCGACGCTAAAGCCGGACGGGGTTTTGAGATAAAAGGACAGCATCAGGTCATTGGTATGCCGGCCCAGGGTCATATCAATCGGCACCTCTTTGCTCTGACACAGATCGTAGGTTGCCCCCACATCGTCCAGGCTTTGGAGTTGCACCATAAAGTGGTGCATCCGTTTAGGCATTTTGCCTTCCCAGAAGGCCATGCTGTGGTGACGCGGGTTGCAGTGCAGAAAGGCGAGGTTGAGCGTGGAGGTCACGCCGCGCTCGGGCTGGGGGCGTACCCAATCGCTCAGGCGAAAGCCCAGCACATCCCGGTAGAAGTGCAGGCTTTCCTCCAAACTGTCGACTGTCATGGTGATGTGGCCGAGCCCCATATCCCCGGTGGTAAACCCGGAAATCGGTCGGGGAGACTGAAAGGGTTTGTCCACGCCCACCAGGGGCCCATAGAATATCTCAGTTGCCAGGCCGTTCGGGTCCTGGAGTTTGAGCAGACCAACGACCCGCCGGGCTTCGGCCTCTTCCGGGCTTCCCCATTCCACGGCAATATCATTGGCGCTGAGCTGATCGCCCATCGCTGTGAGCGTTTCCTCGTCCGCCACTTCCCAGCCGACCAGGGTAAGATCATCCGCGTCACCGGGAGAGCCAATGAAGCGGTGATGATAGTCGTCCATCCGCAGCAATAACGAGCCGTCCGGGTCGCGGGTATGCGCCTGGAGTCCCAGCACTCCGGTGGCGAATTGTTCCCATTCGTCAACATTGCTGACACTCAAGCCGATGTAGCCGAGTTGTGCCACGCGCGCCATAGCAAGCCTCCTTTAATGTCTGTGTTTCCATAGCGCGTTTTGGTCTCAGCGAAAATCCCTTGTATACGGAACGACGCGCTCTTCGGTCGTAGACAGTGCGCCCGCTGGTATGACACAGTGTCAACGGCTGAATGCTCAGAAGGGAGCCGCGGGATGGACAGCAGGCGAATCATTGGTATCGTTCTTATCGGGATTGGGGTTGCGGTTGCGGTCCACACCATCGTTGAGCCCCTCTATCACGTCTCCAGCGAAGCCCATCCGTACAGCCCGCTATGGACCGTCCTGGACCCGCTAATGGGGCTGGCGATCGTGCTGGGCCTGATCGTCGGCTATCCGCGTATGAAACGCGCCAGCAGCGCCGGGCCGGACGCGCCCGTGACCTGGGAACGGCTGGCCGCCACTACGATGTTCTACGGCTTTCTGGGCGTAGGCATCCTCTTCTTCTGGAGTTGGTTCAACACCATGTCGGTCAGCGCCGACTTCGCCCCAGGAAAGGGCGAGAACGTGAGTGCCCTGGTCTGGATGATCATTGATACGCTGCTGCCGCTGCTTTTGGGCGCAACCGGCGTATCCCTTCTTCGTGATGACACGTAAGCGGGGTAAATGAGAAAGAAAGGTCAATAATATGGGAGCCACACACGTCACCGTCACTATTCGCAACCCGGCCGAGCCGGACCGCACCTGGGAAGGACTGTTTCTGGTCGATACCGGAGCGACCGACTGTCTCGTTCCAAGGCCGCACCTGGAGTCCATCGGTCTGGAGCCCAAAGGCCAGCGGTCATACGAGTTGGCCGATGGCAGTGAAATCAAGTTGGATATCACGGTTGGGCAGGTCGAATTCATGGGAGAGTTCGTCGGTGGTACGATCATCTTTGGAGAGGCGGATGCCGAGCCACTGCTGGGCGTAACCGCCTTGGAGTCCGTAGGGATTGAGGTTGACCCGCTCAACCAACGGCTCAAACGACTGCCTGCGGTGCGACTCAAGAGCCTCGGAAATCGGTAGTGAGTTCGCAGGGGTAAGGGAGTCAGCAAAATCAGAGGATTGTGCTGTAAAGCATGAGAGAGACTGATGCCACTTGGCCTATGAGCTGGCCCCGCAGTAGAAAAACGCTCCCTCTTTACTTCCTGCCTGTACGCCCCATAGAGTAATCTCATCTCATTGCGGGGAGGACAGTATGAAAATCCATGACGCGACAACCGCGCCCAACCCGCGTCGGGTGCGGATATTCATTGCGGAAAAAGGCATCGAGATGCCCTATGAACAGGTTGATATCGTCAACGCGGTCAATCGCGGCGAGGCATTCCGGACGCAGAAGAACCCCATGGGCACCTTGCCGGTGCTCGAACTCGACGACGGCACCTGCATTGCCGAGAGCGGGGCGATCTGCCGCTATTTTGAAGAACTTTATCCCGACCCGCCGCTCATGGGCGTAGACGCGCAGGACAAGGCGGTTGTCGAGATGTGGAATCGTCGCATGGAGTTTGAACTCTTTCAGCCGACGACCCTGGCCTTTCAACAGCAGCACGCCTTTTTCAAAGGCCGGGTGCCTCAGGTGCCCGAGTACGCTGCGGTGTCAAAAGAAAAGGCGGAAAAGAGTCTGGTCTGGCTAGACGAGGTGCTGGCCGACCGCCAATACATAGCGGGCGAGCGTTATACCGTCGCCGATATTGTCGCCCAGTGCGCGGTGGACTTTGGCCGGGTCGTCAAAATTGCAATTCAGCCAGATCAAAAAAACCTGGCTCGCTGGCACGAGGAAGTCTCCGCCCGGCCGAGCGCAAAGGCATAGATTGAGAGACTCCCCCGCCCTCTCGCACACGTGATACGTCGTGAGATGGAAGCCATGGGGAGACATTCGCTTGTAGGGCAGTACTTTATTTGGTACTACGTCAGGGGTCATGCGTGCCAAGCATCAACGCACTTTGGAGAGCATGTTCAAGAAGCCGCCGTCGCCTGACATTCGGTGGGGGGATATTGTCGCTATGCTGAACGCCGCAGGAGTAGATGTCTCTCAGCGTTCGGGGTCGCGTGTGCTGCTCAAGAAAGGATCGGAACGAATGGTGGTGCACCGGCCCCATCCGGAGCCAAAGACCGGGCGAGCGACGGTCCGTGATATCGTCGCATTTCTCGAAGCTGTAGGAGTCAAACCTTGATGGAGTACAAAGGATACACTGCCACGGTCGAATTCGACGAGTCGGTAGGCCGGCTTCATGGACGAGTTGTGAATAGCGGCTCCTATCCGATCGCGACTTTTGAAGCAACTGACGTCAAGGGGATTCAGCACGAGTTCCACCGCTCTATCGACGAGTACCTTGAGTCCTGCAAGGAAGACGGCATTGAACCCCGCAAGCCCTTTTCAGGCAAGCTGAACGTCCGGCTCGGGCCAACCTTGCACCAACGCGTTGCGCGCTCGGCGGCAGAGAGCGGTCTGAGCCTGAATAGCTGGATCGTCCAAGCGCTGGAGAAGAGCGTCTCTCAATGATCGGTCTCTCTGACCGCAGGGGTTCCCTTTTTTATTGGTTTTCTTTTCCTTGCCGCTCTCTCCATTTCCGTTCTACCGCACTTCTACTTTAGGAATAACGAGAGAACCTTCTTTCAGCCAATCCGGTCTAGGATGGTTTACTTCATTGAAGTCATATCCAATCACTTCAACTGCCGTATTGGAGGTAAACATCCATTGTTTGTTTCCTCCCTTATCGAAGGACTCAGTAAAGCCTTCTGGTGTTGGATGTATGAACCAAATTGAGGTCTGTATTTATAACTGCCCGGGCCATATCCAGGTATGATTTAGCTATATGATATTGTTGCGTAATTATCTTGTTTTCCATCTCTTTACTTTTCCCTATCTCATACTTCTCCATCCACCTCCGCGCTAAGCGCCGGGTCTCGGCGATCTGATCTTGCGTCATTTTCTCGGCAACCGAGTCACGGCCAGCAGATACCCCAGATAAGTTGACGTAGAGGTGAGGAAGCTGGAAGAAGCGGAGGGGGGGCAGAGAATTTAACTGGCCGTGCGGATATACGGGCCGGTCTCTTTCAACAACAGAAACAGCACGGCCGACAGCATGTAGCAGCCGCCCCAGAAATAGAAGCCAGCCACCGGCGTGAGGCCGACCAGCCACATGCCTATGACCGGGGCGAGTACACCGCCCAGATAGCCGGCGGTGATGGCAATGCCCACCGCGGAGCCGGCCAGCCGACGACCCACGCCTTCCATTTCCAGCGGCACCACGAACGCCAGTGGGGCCGCCCCGCCAAAGAAGCCCCACATCAGGGCCACAATCCACAGCGACACACCCAGTGCATAGCCGGACAACACCATGCACGC
Organism: Candidatus Binatia bacterium; assembly: GCA_022824615.1. Taxonomy (GTDB): domain Bacteria; phylum Desulfobacterota; class Binatia; order Bin18; family Bin18; genus Bin18. The sequence continues at coordinate 18,255 of JAJDZM010000300.1, forward strand.
CCCGGCGATGAACATGCCTGGCACATAGAAACGTTTACGCAGCCCGACCCGGTCCGATATGGACGGCACGACCAGCGCGCCGACCACATAGGCCCACATAATGACCGAGACGACAGCCCCGGCCGTGGCCGAGGTCATGCCCTGTACGTCCACGAAATAGGTTGGCGCGTAGCCGATGATGCCGATGTATCCGCCCAGAAACAGCATGTGACAGGCTGCCAGAGTCCAGGCGTCCCGGATGCTGAGGACCTGACGAATCGCGGCCACCGTGCCCAGGTGCCCAGCCTCAGCCTCGTCCGGCTCGTGTGGCCGGTCCCGGACGGTCATGAACCACAGCACCCCAATGGCGGCCGTGGCCACACCCAGAATGGTGCTCAGACTGCGCCAGCCGCCGACCGGCTCCAGGACCAGCGGCGTCAGGGCCAGAGCCAGGGCCGCGCCTGCGCCGTAGCCGGCTTGGGTGACGCCATTGGCCATACCGAATTGTTCCGGCGCAAACCACATCCCCAGCGCTTTGGGCACGTTCGGAAACGTCAGGGCCAGGGCAACACCGAATAGAAACATCCAGACATACATCGAACCGAAACCGGAGGCCGTGGCCCGCATGATCAGGGTGACTCCCATCAGCACCACCCCCAGGCCGACGATTTTTTGGACTCCGTAGCGGTCACCCAGGATCCCGCCGATCATGGCCGAGACCAGCGTGCCAAAAGAGATAGCCGCCCACAGCATGCCCCAGTCCGTCATCTCCAGGTTCAGTTCGGCCAGCATCTGAGCGACGACCATGACGATATACGTCCAGCCGAATCCAAAGGCAAAGGTAAAGACCAGAACGCTATTAGCCAGAACGAACCAACGATAGCCACCTGCGGTCGCCTGTGTGTCAGTCATAGGCATGACCCTGCCACAGGGAATCAGTCACGTCTATGGTCTGGCGCTGAGTCTTCTCATCGCCCCGCGAGGCGAAGCACTCGTGTCGTTCTTCACCTGTCGAGCCCGGCAGTGTAAGAGAGATTGTCTGGCGCAGGAGAGCGAGACGCTTCCTCGACCCGGCTGTAGAATACGGAAAGGGTGGCCCGATGGTCCGGGATGAAAACAACGAACGTGACGGCCTGCAACTCGGTATTTTCATGCCCAATTGCAGTGCTACTTACCATATCAGCAGCTATAAGCCCGAGCCCGACGACTGGACGTTTGCGTCAAACAAGCAGATCGCGCTCGCCGCCGAAAGGGCCGGCTTCAACTTCCTGTTCCCGGTCAGTCGCTGGCGCGGGTTCGGCGGCGCGACCAATTATATGGGCTACTCGCAAGAGACCATGACCTGGGCGGCTGCGCTTCTGGCCGTCACCCAAACTATCCGGGTCTACTCGACCGTTCACGTGCCGGTCTTCCATCCGCTGGTTGCCGCCAAAATGGGTGCGACTCTGGATCATATCAGCCAGGGACGATGGGGGATCAACATTGTCAGTGGCTGGAACGCACACGACTTTGACATGATGGGCGTTGAACTCCTGCCGCATCAGGAACGCTATGCCCGCACGGCTGATTTTATCTCCATCCTCAAAGGGCTGTGGACGGCCGAGCCCGGCACGTTCAATTATGATTCGCCCTGGTATCGCATCACTGACGGGTATGTCATGCCGCAGCCAGTGCAAAAGCCTCATCCGCCCATTGTGAATGCCGGCTCTTCGGCTGATGCCCGCGACGTGGTTGCGCGCTTATGCGACTGGATCTTTCTGAGCCCGCCGAGTATTGAGGCGACGCGCGAGATGACGACCGATATCCGGGAGCGGGCGAGGGCGTAGCGGCGCACGGTCCTGAGAGCGGGCTGTCCGTTTGTGCTGTGGCGCGAAACGGAAAAAGAAGCGGAAGAAGAAAAACGGCACATTATCGAGGCCGCAGATGACGTGGCCCTGGAAAACTGGGCGCGCGGTCTGGGCTTGGAAAGCGGCTCGTTCGATAATTATACCAAAGAGATGTTTGTCATCGGCGGTGGAGCGCTGCCCATTGTGGGGACGGCAGAGCAGGTGGCCGAAAAACTCGCCCGTCTGTATACCCTTGGCCTGGATGGAGTGCTGCTGATCTTTCTCTCCTTTTATGACGACACCGTCCGTTTTGGTAAAGAAATCGTGCCCCTGCTCAAGCAGATGGACGTGGTGAAGTAGGACGTGTACCTGCTGGTATCAGGCTTGTGACGGGTTGAATCCTGAGTTGCGCTTGCTCCCCGATGGATACCAAAGACGAATACCACATCGACTTTTTGTATCGAGCGTTGAACGATGCTCAAGAGACTATTCGGTCTACTGACGCGAAGGCCGAGATTGTCATCGTGCTCGTTGGCGGAGTCCTGGCCTTTATCGGGGCGATTCACGGCCGGATTGATACGCTGCCTCTACAGGTTCTGACGACCGTTGGATTGGTTCATGTACTGATTGCCGCCGTGTGCGCAATCTGGGCGCTCAATCCACGGGTCAACCCCGAAGAGTTTATCGATGTGGAGGGTGTAAAACCGCCACCACTCTATTACCTCCATATTAAACCCGCCGCCACCGGGTGGCGCATGTTTCTTCCGTGGCGCGCGGGGAATTATATGGAGCTGTCGGCTGCGGAATATCTGCGCCACCTCGAAGGGCTTGACGTAGACGGCCTCCGCCGGGTGCTGGTGTATGAACTCCTCAAGGTCTCATTCATCCGAGAGGAAAAGCGGGTGCAGGTTGCCTGGGCTGTCCGCTTTATCCGAATGGCCGGGGGGTTCTTCGCTCTCCTGGTGGTGAGTCTGTATCTGCTGTGACCGTCTGGGTTGAATGGGAAGGGGACGGCGTGACCTGTCATAACCGGACGGATTTTTGTATATTCATATCCGACACGTATGCCAATAGCGACTGAGACGCTTCCCGATACGAGCACCACCCGGAATGACCGGAACAAGCTCCGGTCCGAGGACCAGCCGGTGCATGACTGGTATCGGTTCGTGCTGTCATTCCCACCCCACCTGGTCCGGGACTACCTCGGGCGGTTCGACGTGTGCTCTTCCGAGACGGTTCTTGACCCCTTCTGTGGCACCGGCACGACGTTAGTCGAGTGTAAGAAACTCGGCATTCGGAGTGTCGGAATTGAGTCGAACCCGATGGCGCACCTCGCAAGTTCGGTCAAGGTGGATTGGTCGGTCGATCC
>JAJDZM010000284.1 GCA_022824615.1 Candidatus Binatia bacterium
CGTCCCCTCCGACCCTGCTGCATAATGACTATAAGCTCGACAATCTGATGGTCGATCCAACAGACATCACCCGGATTATTGCCCTCTTTGACTGGGACCAATGCACACTTGGTGACCCCCTCATCGACCTGGGTCTGCTGCTCAATTATTGGACTCAGCACGATGACCCGCCGGGCCGGAGGGAGATTGCCCAAATGCCCGTTTTACCGGGTTTCTTATCTCGGGACGCAATCGTTCAGCGCTATGCTCAGCGGAGTGGCCGTGACGTCGGTAATATCAGATTTTATGAAACCTTCGCGTTGTGGAAAACAGCCATCGTGGGTATGCAGCTCTTTGTATTGTACAAGAACGGCCAACTCAGGGATGAGCGGCTCAGCGATTTTGACCGCCGCGCCGTCATCCTGGCTGAGACCGCGCATAGGGTGAGGGGTTAGGAATGAGGGCTTGGGGATTAGGGGGGAGCATATGAGCAGCACATTGGCACTGCTGGCCCAATTGGGTTGTCTGCTGACATGCTGTCTTGTTTTAAGCCAGTGTACTCCAGCGCGCCGCACGCCGCTGCCGCCCGTGCCCCAGCCGCTCAGTGTGGCCCCGCCATCCCCACCGTCTACGCCGCCAGTTTCGGCAGAAGAGTTGCTCAATCGCTTCAACGTCACTCTGGACCGGGCATAATCCAGGTGGGGTTACGCCCGGCTCATCGACCCTGTGGATAAATACCCAGAGAAGTTACTGAGTGGAGGAGGCTTGCGTCTCCTGCTCCTGAGCGGTCTCTGCGGGGTGCAGCGGGCAGGTCTGTCCGATCTCCAGACCGAGTACATGAATCAACCGACCGTAGCCGACAAAAGTCACTATCCGCCAGCCCAGTTCCAGGATTTCCGGCTCGGTAAAATGTTCGCGTAAATCGTCAAACAGCGCAGGCGAAGCCAAGCGATGATCTCCGGCCAGGATATCCGCAAAGCGAATGGCGACTTTTTCGCGTGGCGTAAAGAGTTCGCTGGTTTCGTACTGGGGCAGCGCTGCAATCAATTCTTCCGTCACTCCTTGTTGCCTTGCCAAGGCAAACCGGGCGTGCATTCATAAATTGCAGTCGTTGCGCTCGGCCACCTTGAGGCGAGCCAACTCGGTCAGTTTGATATTCACTTCGCCCCGTTCACCTGACACCAGCGGAAAATAAAAATTGATAAACGACTTGAAAACCTCAGGTGCGTGGGCAAACACCTGCACGAACTCCGACCCACCGAGTTCCTGGTCGTACTCGCGCATGATTGCCTGAAGTTCGGTGTCAACCTGATCAAAAGGAACCTTGCTCATCCGATCCATAACACTCCTCCTGCTTGCGGTCTTTTTCCTCTCTTCTGCGATTTTTCAGAAAAAAGCAAGCGCTGGTCTACCGCACCGATGAAAAGAGGAAACGTGTCCTCCGACAGCCTGGAGATGCGGGACACGTTTCCTCTTTGTCGCATTGACAGGCAGTTATGTTTTCTGAACCATAAGAGATCAGCATGCCCGTCTACCAACTGACTGAGGAACTCGTCTTTCCCAATCCTGAATGGGCCAGCCCGGAAGGGCTGCTGGCGGTGGGTGGGGACCTGAGTCTCAAACGGTTATTGCTGGCCTACCAACTCGGTATTTTTCCGTGGTATAGCGACGATTCCCCGATTCTGTGGTGGAGTCCGCCGCAACGCTGTGTCATCGACCCGGACGGGTTTCACATCTCCCGCAGTTTGCGCCGGCTGCTCCGGCAGGAGCGCTTTACGGTCACGCTTGACCGGGCCTTTGAAGAGGTGGTCTACGCCTGCGCGGAAACCCGAATTCGGAACGGAGAAGGTACCTGGATTACCCCCGACATGCTAACCGCCTACTGCACTTTGCACGAGGCCGGCTTTGCCCATTCGGCTGAGGTCTGGGACGACGGCGAGCTTGTCGGGGGTATTTACGGGGTGAGTTTGGGCCGCGCGTTTTTCGGCGAATCGATGTTCAAACGCGTGGCCAATGCCTCAAAAGTCGCCTTCTGCCGCTTAACCCAGCAACTCCATCAATGGCAGTTTCAACTGATCGACTGTCAGATCGCCAATCCGCATCTGCAACGGCTCGGGGCGTATGAAATTCCACGCGGTGTTTTTCTGCAACGCCTCGCCGAGGCCCAGCAGTTCCCAACCCGGCGCGGGAAGTGGTGAGGCGCTTGAACCGTAGCCTTCCCACGGATGCGACCCGCAAAGCCTGAGTGTGGAAAGTATGACGGTGCTCAGGAGATGTCCCAGTGTTCCTCGTCGAAATCCGTTAGAAACTTAGAGGGATAGGACCGCTCACCAATAACCAATAGGCGACGCATAGCACGGCTACAAGCAACGAAGAAAGTCCTCTTCAGCCGCTTGTCGATTTCTTCTTGATCCGAGCCACCACGTGCAGGCCAGGGGAAATCTTGGTTGAGTCCGACGACCACCACAACCGGGAATTGTAAGCCTTTGGCGGCGTACATAGTCACCACCTTAACTCCAGGGTGACCGATATCCATGTTCTTGGATTCCATACTTTTAGCCTTGAACTCGGGTGGCAGAGCCTGGGCTATCCGCTTGCAATCAGCATTTGTGGGACACAGTACTGCAACGGAATCATAGCCAACCCGTTCCTTGGAAAGGGAACTTGTGACCCAATCCTTCAGAACAGCGGCTTCTTGTGTATACGTGTCAACCAAGCGTAACGCAGGGATGTCACCGTGTCGTACCGGCTGGTCATTGATCGTCTCGTCATCTACATCCTCGTCGGTGGCGAGCAGAGGGCGGACAGCATCAATGATCTCGTGCGTCGTACGGTAATTTCGCCGGAAGATTGTTGAACGCCCCTGGAAATTGAGATCTTCCGACACACGCTTCCAAGAAAAGCCGGATGGATAGATCGACTGGTTTCTATCGGCCGTCAAGAAGACATTCTTCGGATCGAGTGCCAGCCTCTTGCACATCCGCAGGGGCACCGGCTCAATGTCCTGTGCCTCGTCAATAAAGACATAATCGTATCTGGGCTGTATTGATTTGAGAGCCGTCGCAAACTGCTGCGACGGAAGACAGAGCTTTTTTTTCTCCAGTTTCTTCTCTGCTTCGAGAGAAAAGGCCCATATTTGCCGACGTTGATTCCTGCCGAGTCTTCGTCCCCGACCAATCCGCTCGAAGGATGTATACTCTTCAGGGCTGGCAATCCCAGCGCCGATGAGTACTGAGTTCAATTCGTCGTATAGGAATTCATGGTCATCCATATCGAAGCTGAAAACTTCATCCCTCGATACAAAAGCCTCTAAGCATGCTTCGACAATAGCTCGCCAATCCAGGGACTTGGCTCCATAGATAACTCGACGATTCCAGCCCAACGGCAAGCAATCCCTGACGAGTTTGTCTACATTAATGATATCAACTTGCTGCCGAGCAGACCCGACTCCTAACGCTTTAAGCAGATGAGATGAGGCGTTGACCAAGGATTTGGTATATGTCGTCAGGAGAATCCGTAGGGGTTTTGACTCTAATTGTAACGTCGCTTGATTGGCTCGAAGCAGGTTTCTGATGCAGTAAAGTGCTACCGTAGACTTCCCCGACCCAGGGCCGCCCTTGACGAGCCACGGTCCTTGGAGATTGTTGTCGTTGAATCGTTCCGTCAGTGGTTTTTGGGTGTTATCAAGAGCGAGTAGGAACGAATCGAGAGAGCGGGTACCCTCGGCAAGTTGTTGAAGCGCTTCAGCCGACTCCACCACGCGTTTCGACTCATTCACGATCTTCTCAATGTTTGACGGCCAAAGAGCCTCGGTTATCTTTTCTTTAACGTCATTTGGAACGGGACAGTTGAGCAGTTGCTCTTCTGTTCGACATTTCAAAAGTTCCGAACGATGGGATGGTTCAATGTCCAATGCATCAATCAACGGCGCATCGAAGGCAGTGGGTAACGGAGCGTCGGCAATACCCTTAGGTTCTGGGGGCGGAGATTCGTTCAGGCTCTGTTGGAATGCCTGTGCGAACTCTTCCGGCTCAGGCTGATGCTCCAACAGATGATGAATCTGCTCATTGGCAACGATGCGTGCAGAGGGCTGATCTTTTTCCGTGTTGTGGCCGAGTTGGTTATACACACTAGCACGGGGTCCGACGATCAACAGGGTCACGACTTTGGAATCCCGGTCAACATGATAAATAATTCGGTGGTCCTGGATACGCAGTCGGTAGAGATCTTTCCAACCTTTTAGTTTCTTTATCGCAGGAGGTTCATGGACCGCAGGGTTGTTCCGCAGTCGCTCATGGCCCTCCTTCACAAGCCTCTTCCGTACTTTTTAAGGAATCGACAGAAGATTAAGCTGAAGAGAGTCCGGTATATGGAGCTTGTACACTCTCTCTTCCCTCCTTCGGTCTACATTGGAAAGAGTGGAACTATGGGACGACGGCTCGATTAAGGTTCACAGATCAATACTACAACCCTAATACATCTTTCATCGAATACAGCCCGTTGGGCCGGTTCGCCAACCACAGGGCTGCGCGGACCGCGCCACGGGCCAGGCATTCACGGTTCAAGGCCCGATGGGTCAGCTCCAGGCGTTCGCCAAAGCCGGCAAAGTGTACGGTGTGCTCGCCCACGGTATCGCCGCCGCGTAAGGTCATCATGCCGATCTCTTCGTCGGTCCGCTGACCCGTAATACCTTGACGGCCATATTTGGCACTCTGGTCAAAATCCTTGCCCTGCGCCTCGGCAATAATCCGGCCCAGAGCGAGGGCGGTTCCGCTGGGTGCGTCAATTTTGAAGCGATGGTGCATTTCCACCACCTCGGGATCAAAGTCTTTGCCTACAATCCTGGCCACGTCCTCCACGACCTTCATTAAGACATTCACCCCAACACTCATATTCGGGGCAATCAGGACCCGGCTCTGGAGGGCGAGGCGTTCCGCCTCGGCCCGCTGTTCAGCCGACAGACCGGTCGTCCCAATGGCTATGCCCGCTCCGCCGGCGACTGCCGTTCGCAGGTGGTCCATTGCCGCGTCGGCCAGGGTAAAGTCCAGAGCAACAGTATCCGGACCAGCCACCGCCGCATAATCACTCGTCACCGGCACCCCGAGCGATCCGATGCCGGCGGTTTCGCCGGCGTCCGAGCCGAGGGCGGGATGACCCGTCGCTTCGATTGCGCCAACAAGCTGGGCATCAGGATGTTCGTGAATGAGACGCACCAGCATTTTTCCCATGCGCCCGGCCGCACCGCAGATGACAATATTCGTTCCCATGTCTCTTCCCTCGCTTTGCCCCGTATAAAGAAAACCCCTTCACCCTGGCCAGAGTGAAGGGGCAAGGGCACACTATTCAGCGTTGCTAAATCAGTTCGTACTTCTTGAGCGTGGCTTTCAGCTTTTCCTTGTTAGCCGTGGCCATGGGGGCCAGCGGCTGGCGCAACTCGGCTTCACACATGCCCATCAGCGCCAGCGCGGTCTTGGCCGGAATCGGGTTGGTCTCGATAAACAGCGCACGGATGAGCGGGACGAGGCTGAGTTGCAGTGCGGATGCTTTGTCCCACTCCTTGTTCAGCCCGGCGTTTGCCAGCTCGGCCATGGCCCTGGGCGCAACATTGGCCGCAGTACTGATAACACCCGCGCCGCCCAGCGCCATCATGGAAAACGTGAGCGTATCTTCGCCCGACAAGATGGCCAGGTTGTCACCGCAGGCGAGCCGGATGTCGATCACCTGATCGACCGAGCCGGAGGCTTCCTTGACGCCAACAATGTTCTCGATCTGGGACAGACGGGCCATGGTCTCGGGCAGGATATTCGAGCCCGTTCGGCTCGGGATATTGTAAAAGACGATGGGAAAGCCCCGGGCCGCCTCGGCCACCGCCTTGTAATGCTGGTAGATGCCTTCTTGCGGCGGTCGGTTATAATACGGCGAGATCATGAGCGCGCCGTCGGCCCCAATCTCTTGGGCCTCACACGTCATGTGGATGGCTTCTGCGGTTGAATTCGATCCTGTCCCGGCCACCACGGGCACCCGCTTCTTGGCGACCTCAACAACCAGTTTGACCACCTGCGTGTGTTCTTGGTGAGAGAGCGTCGCAGACTCACCCGTTGTCCCACACGGAACGATCCCATGCGTCCCGCTTTTAATATGCCATTCAACCAGGTCTGCCAGCCGTTGCTCATCGACGGCATTGTTCTTGAACGGCGTAACCAGCGCAACCAGTGATCCTGAAAACATGCTGCCCTCCTGTTCCCTTTCGCGGTGAGAGAAGAACACCCATCCTACTCGACTTCGACACTTCCTTCAAAGACTTCTTCTGCCGCGCCGGTCATATAGACATGGTTATCTTCGGCGCGCCATTCTATTTCCAGGTCGCCGCCACGCAGGTGGACGGTGACCCGACGCTCGGATTTCTCGTTGAGAATCGCCGCCACGGCCGCTCCGCAGGCCCCCGTGCCACACGCCCAGGTTTCCCCGGACCCACGCTCCCACACCCGCATGTTCAGTTCGGACGGACTGACCACCTGAATGAATTCGGTATTGACCCGGTTCGGGAAGAAAGCGTGGTTCTCAAACTGCGGACCGATTTTCTCCAGCGCTATGACCTCAACATCATCGACAAAAGTGACACAGTGCGGATTGCCCATGGAGACACAGGTCACGGCGTAGGCTTGCCCGTCAACGTGCAGCGGTTGATTAACAACACGGCCAGTTGCGGCAACGGGAATCTGCGGCCCGTCAAGGATGGGCTCGCCCATATCGACCGTCACACGGGCCACGTGGCCGTCTTCAACTCCGAGAAAGAGCACTTTCAGCCCGGCGTCGGTGTCCACTCGGAGCGGATTGTCGGTCGCAATACCGTGGTCGTAGAGATATTTCCCGACACAACGAATTCCGTTACCGCACATCTCCCCGCGACTACCGTCCGCGTTATACATTTCCATGCGAGCATGGGCTGTCTCCGACGGGCAAATCAGAATGAGCCCATCCCCACCAATACCCGTCCGTCGTTGACTCACCTGCCGGGCGACCCTGACGGGGTCGGGAAGCTGGATGTCAAACGCGTTGACATAGATATAGTCGTTGCTGATGCCGTGCATCTTGGTAAACGGAAGTTTCATATCTACTACCTTCCACTGACTGCATACCGACTAGAAAGAGTACACGTGTTCTCCAATAGACGTGAGATGCTGAACCCGTTTACTCTTTGCCCCCTCCAGCCTGTTCCTGCCAGACCAACTCAACCGTATTCGAGACATTGCCCAGATAGCCGTCCAAGGTGACGGCCAGGACGCGGTAGCGGTACAAGGTTCCAGTCGTCAGCGGCTCGTCCGTATAGTTGAACTTTTTCTCTTGTTGGAAGCGGTCACGGTCTTCTACCGGAATTAGTGCCAGCCGGGTAAAGGACTGTCTGTCTGCCCCGTCTCGTTGCGCCCGTAGTACCACAAATCCGCCCAAGTCGTCCATCTGGCTGCCATCGGCATAGCGTTGGGGACGTCCCCAGCGCAGCGTGACTCCCCGCTCTCCTATGGTCAAGGCTAAATCACCGATCGCTTCGGGCGCAACCAGCGAGGGGGGACGAATATCGGTTTTATGTCCGCAGGCGGATAGCGAGAGCAGCACGCCAACTCCAAGCAGGCAGGCGAGAACGTATTGCCTCAGCACGGTCATACTCCTGCCGAGCGAAGCTGACGCTCAACGTTTTTTTGCGCAGTCCCGCCATAGGACTGACGCCGCTCGACCGCGGCCTCCAGGCTGAGACGCGGTAGCAGGTCGGCCTCGAACAAGGGAGAAAACTGCTGCCAGTCCTGAAGGGTCAGCTGATGAAGCTCTTTTCCCTCAACCACACACCACTGGACCACCGCACCGACAATGCTATGGGCTTGGCGAAACGGCATTTTCTTCTCAACCAGATAGTCGGCGACGTCGGTTGCCAGCATGAATCCGCCCAGCGCCGCCTCGGTCAGTCGCTCGGTGCGGAAACGCAACTGACCCAGCATGGGCTCAAGAACAGTCAGAATGCCCTTGAGCGTGTCTACCGTATCAAACAGCGGCTCCTTGTCTTCTTGCAGATCGCGATTATAGGTCAGCGGTAGGCCCTTAAGCACGGTCAGCAGAGCAAACAGGTTACCGTACAGGCGACCGGTCTTGCCGCGAATAATTTCCGGGACATCCGGATTCTTTTTTTGGGGCATCATGGAACTGCCGGTCGAAAAGGCCTCCGGCAAATCAATAAAGCCAAATTCGCTGCTCGACCACAGCACAAGCTCTTCGGACAAACGGCTGAGATGCATCCCTAGAATCGCTCCGCTGGACAGAAACTCGACCACAAAGTCCCGGTCGGCCACCGTATCCAGGCTGTTTTCACTCACCTGGGCAAAACCGAGCAAACGCGCAACATAGGCGCGATCAATCGGCAGTGTGGTCCCGGCCAGCGCCCCGGCCCCCAGGGGCAGGACATTGACGCGCTCGCCGCACTGTTGGAGACGCTCTGCATCGCGGCTGAACATCTCGTGGTAGGCGAGCAGATGATGGGCCAGCAGCACGGGCTGGGCACGTTGGAGATGGGTATAGCCGGGCAGCACAACGGCCCGGTGGCGTTTGGCCACTCTGGCGAGCCGTTTCTGCAATCGGCTGAGGAGTTTGCCAATCGCCGCAATCTCGTCGCGTACAAAGAGACGTACATCCAGCAGGACCTGATCATTACGGCTCCGGGCCGTATGCAGCTTCCCGCCGAGCGCGCCGATTTTTTGCGTGAGCCGCCGCTCGATGGCCATATGAATATCTTCATCCGACGCCAGAAAGGGAAAGCGGTCCCGCTCCAACTCGCGCTCGACGTTTTTGAGTCCCGTCAGGATTTTCTGTCCCTCGGCTCGACTCAGCAGCTTCTGTTTGACCAACATCTTACAGTGCGCCACGCTACCCTGGATGTCGTAGCGGGCCAGGCGTCGATCAAAGGCCAGCGAAGAGGTGAAGGCTTCCATACGCGGGTCGGCCACGGCAGTGAATCGTCCGGCCCAGGCTTTTGTGCTTTTTGATTTCATCGAGACATACTGGACGGGGACGTGCGGCTGGCCCCACCCCATCGATTCTCGCCTCTCGGGAGGCGTTCGTCTCTACTTTTGGGCCAGTCCACGGATCCGTAAACGCAGGGAGTTGAGGCGGATAAATCCTTCCGCGTCTGCCTGTTGATATTCGCCGCTCTCGTCAAAAGACGCGACCTCGGGATTGTAGAGGGTGCGATCGGATTTGCGACCCACGACTCTCACATTGCCTTTATACAGCTTGAGCCGGACTGTTCCCGTGACGTTTTTCTGCGACTCATCAATAGCCGCCTGGAGCATCTCACGTTCAGGCGCAAACCAATAGCCATAATAGATCATCTCTGCGTAGCGCGGGATCAGCGAGTCACGCAGATGCACGACTTCGCGGTCCAGGGTCAGCGTCTCCAGCGCCCGGTGCGCCGTATGCAGAACCGTGCCGCCAGGCGTTTCATACACACCCCGCGCCTTCATGCCCACATAGCGATTTTCGACCAAGTCGCATCGCCCGATGCCGTGTTTCCCACCGAACTCGTTGGCCTTGGCCAGCAGACTGGCCGGAGACAGCGCTTCACCGTTGATCGCCGTGGGATCGCCAGCCACAAAATCGATCTCAATATATTCCGGCTGGTCGGGGGCGTTCTCCGGCGCAACCGACAGCATGAACATATCCTCATACGGTTCCCGCCAGGGGTCTTCCAGGATGCCGCCCTCAAAACTCAGATGCAGCAAGTTGCGGTCCGTACTGTAGGGCTTCTCCCGGCTGACCGGAATGGGAATCTGCCGCTCTTCGGCATAGGCGATAAGGTCGACGCGGCCCTGCATATCCCACTCCCGCCAGGGCGCAATCACGGTGATATGCGGCTCCAGGGCGTAATAGGTCAGCTCAAAGCGAACCTGGTCGTTGCCCTTTCCTGTCGCGCCGTGCGACACCGCATCTGCACCTTCCTGGCGGGCGATTTCAATCTGGCGTTTCGCGATCAACGGCCGGGCGATGGACGTCCCCAGCAGATAGCCGTCCTCGTAAGACGTGTTGGCGCGCAGCATGGGAAACACATACTCGCCCACAAACTCCTCGCGCAGGTCTTCGATGTAGATCGCGCTGGCCCCGACCGCCTTGGCTTTCTCCTCAACGGGTTCGAGTTCCTCGCCCTGACCCAGGTCGGCACAAAAGGCGACCACCTCGCAGCCATAGGTATCAATCAGCCAGCGCAGAATGACTGAGGTATCGAGTCCACCACTATAGGCCAGCACGACTTTTTTCACATCCGTCACAAGCGATTTCCTTTCAATCCAGACGGCTCAGCGCCGCCTACCCTTGGAGCAGCCAGACCATAATGGCCTTTTGGATATGCAGACGGTTTTCGGATTGGTCAAAGACGACCGACTGCGGGCCGTCCAGAACGTCCGCCGTGATCTCCTCCCCTCGATGGGCGGGCAGACAGTGCATGACCAAGGCGTCCGGTTTTGTCAGGCTCATCACCTCGGCATTGACCTGGTAGTCAGCGAACGCCTGGCGGCGCACCGTCCCTTCCTCCTCCTGACCCATGCTTGTCCATACATCGGTATAGACCGCATCAGCCTCACGCACCGCCTCGGCGACAGTATGAGTGACCGTCACCCGCGCACCAGCCTGGCGCGCCTGCTCCAGGACAGCCCGGTCCGGCTCATATCCGGGCGGGCAGGCCAGCACAAAACGAAACGGCAGCTTCAGCGCAGCGTGTAGCCAGGAATGCACCACGTTATTACCGTCACCGACAAAGGCGATTTTCAGGCCCTCAAGAGTGCCCCGATGTTCGATCAGGGTCAAACAGTCGGCCAGGACCTGGCAGGGGTGAAGCAGATCGGACAGCCCGTTGATGACTGGAATCGTTGCGGCCTGAGCGAGTTCGGTCAGCGCCTGCTGCGAGAAAGTCCGGGCCATGATGAGATCAACCCAGCGCGAGAGGTTCCTGGCAACATCGGGAACGGTTTCCCGCGTGCCCAGGCCGATATCCTGGGGTGAGAGATAAATCGCATACCCGCCCAGTTGGTCCATGCCGGCCTCAAACGTCACCCGGGTGCGCAAGCTTGGTTTCTCAAAAATCATCGCCAGCGTTTTGCCCGCCAGGATCGGGTGCGGCCAGCCTTTTTGGCGGTCGGCCTTGAGCCGCAGCGCCAGCGAAAAAAGCTCTTCTACCTCGTCCCGGGTCAAATCGCCGATACTGATCAGATCACGTTTCATTGTTGGGCCAATACTTTTTCAAGGATATCCAAGCCCTCGTCGATCTCATCCCTGGTGATAATCAGCGGCGGGAGAAACCGCAGGACTTTTCCCGCGGCGCAATTGATCATCACCCCTTCAGTCAGACAGGTGTCCGCGATTTTTCCGCCTTCACGGTCAAGTTCAGCCCCCAGAATCAGTCCTTTGCCGCGCACATCGGTAATAAAGGAAATTTTTTCTTTCAGCGCCTGGAGCCGGCTCAGAAAATAGGCTCCCATCTCGGCACAATTGTCGAGCACGCCCTCGTTGAGCAGGGTTTCAACCACCGCAATACCGGCGGCGCAGGCAATCGCGTTACCACCGAACGTTGAGCCGTGCGAGCCCAGGCTGAGGCTTTCCGCCACCTCGGCTGTCGTCAGCATGGCCCCAATCGGCACCCCCCCACCCAGCGCCTTGGCGAGCGGCATAATATCCGGGGTCACCCCTTCGTGTTCATGGGCGAAAAGTTTTCCGGTTCGGCCGATACCCACTTGCACCTCGTCAAAAATGAGCAGCAGCCCGTTGCGGTCGCACAACTCGCGCAATCCTCTGAGATAGCCGTCGGGCGGCACGACCACCCCGCCTTCGCCCTGAATCGGTTCGACGAGAATCGCGACGGTTTTATCCGACAGGGCCGCTTCCATGGCCGCCAAGTCCCCAAACGGCACATACCGGAAACCCTCCAGCACCGGTCCGAACCCCTGGCGGACTTTTTCCTGGCCGGTGGCGGCAATCGTGGCCATGGTCCGACCGTGAAACGAGCCCAGCGTGGAGAGAATCTCGTAGCGCCCCTCGCGCTTATCCACCCCATATTTGCGCGCCAGTTTAATCGAGGCTTCGTTAGCCTCGGCCCCGCTGTTGCAAAAGAACACCTTATCGGCAAACGAATGGGTACACAGCAGCTCGGCCAGACGCGCCTGCGGAATAATATAGTGCAGATTGGAAATATGCGTGAGCGTCGCAACCTGCTCCTGCACAGCTTTAACCA
>JAJDZM010000145.1 GCA_022824615.1 Candidatus Binatia bacterium
GAGCGGCCAACGAGGACGGCCTGGCCCCAGACATGATATCGATCCAGGACGCCGGGGCCGGTGAGGCGCTGCTGGAATGGCAGGGCGAGGCTGTGTTCTCGCATCAGGAGGTCGCCGCCGGCGTCGGTGATCTTCAGGCTGGTCGAGAGGGCTTCAAACGGCTCCTGGGTCACATCCCCCCGGACGAGAAAAATTTCGGAAAAGAAAAAGCTCGCCTGCCGGCCAAGTTGGACGTGCAGTTGCTGGCCGAAACGCGCCTGGGGAAAGAGAATAACGGGCTCGGGACAGTATTCTGCATACGCTCCTGTACCCAAAACAAACGACACGCTTTGCAGTGCACAGTTAGCCGTCATGGAGTGGATTTTCTCCGCGGCCTGATTGGTAATGTGAACTTGGGTCGTGTCGCCCAAATCGAACTGGAGTGTTGCACGATCGCCCTGAATCAAACCGCCGGCAGGTGTTTGGACATAGACCACCGCCATACCGGGGAGGGCGGGGTCCAAATACCAGGGCCGGGTCAGATGGAAAGGGTGGGAAACAAGCGACTGCTGAAGCTGGGTCCTTCCCGACCCTGCTGCGGCAAAGGTCAGCTTGCACGCGCCCGACTTGCCGGCTGACCCCGCCGGCCGGTGATCCAGTGCATCAGACAGATAGGGCTGAAACGATTGCGGCCAGAAGGCGGCATCGAGAGAACGACCCGGTCGGGAGACTTTATGCTCAGGCACTGGCATGAGGACGCTAAACAAAGAGTAACTCGCGCTCAATCCACTCGCCCACGTCCTGAATACCAACACCGGTCTTACAGTTGGTGAGCAGAACGGGTCGCGTTCCACGAGCGCGGTGGGCGTCCTGGGTCATCGCCTCAATATTTGCGCCAACATAGGGGGCCAGATCGACCTTGTTGATAACCAGGAGGTCTGAGCGGGTAACGCCCAGCCCCCGTTTACGCGGGATGTCGTCGCCCCCGGCCACATCAATGACAAAAACAAAGGCATCGGCGAGTTCCGGAGAATACGTTGACGCCAGATTGTCCCCGCCACTTTCCAGGATAATGAGGTCCAGGGCGGGGAACTGTTCCTCCAGTTGACGGACCGCTTCCAGGTTCATGGTCGGGTCTTCGCGAATGACCGTATGGGGGCAGGCGCCGGTCTCAACACCAACAATGCGTTCCGGGGAGAGGAAGCCACGATTCCGCAGGCGTTGAGCGTCCTCCTGGGTCAGAATATCATTGGTGATAACCGCGACCTGCCGCCCCTGCCGCTGAAGATAGGGCACCACCTGTTCAATCAGCGCGGTCTTACCCGAGCCGACCGGTCCACCGATCCCGAGACGGGGAACTTCAGCATAGTCTGTCATACAGCCTCATCTTCGTCTGAGGAGAGGAAGCCCTGCTCTGCCGCTCTTTGGAGCGCTCGTTGCCGGACGGTTGCATCCTCTGTATCGCCCTCGGTCAGACCGTTCAAGCCGAAGACCGTCCGTTGTCCGCCGAACGGGACCAGTTGTACCACTTTCTCTTCTCCCGGCTCAAAACGAACCGCGGTCCCGGCCGGAATATCAAGCCGAAGGCCAAAGGTTGTGGCCCGAGGAAAACGCAACGCACGATTGGCTTCGAAGAAGTGATAATGCGAACCGACCTGAATGGGACGGTCTCCGGTATTGAGCACTGTGACGGACTGCACAGGTCGTCCAGCGTTGAGAACGACTTCACCTTCAGCCGGCAGGACTTCCCCAGGAATCAGTGTAGAGGCCGTTTTTTCGGTCGGCATGGATACCTCTCTTGTCTTTTGTAACTCTTATTTCTATCTGCCATGAGGATATTCCTCAAGCAATAATCTTGCCCGTTCTCTGTCTGGCGAAGAAGAGAGGGAATCAGGTTGGTTGCTCAGGTTTCACGAAAGATATGCTGAATTTATGAGCCTGAAAATCAACACTTTGTATAATAATGGGGCAAATTGATGATTCTTGAACAGGTTAGTGAATCCTTCCTATCCCACTGTTTTTCCTTGATATGTCGATTCCTCAACGTCTCGTAGACAGAAATTTTTTCTAGCCTCGTACAGTCTGGCCTCTATTTTGCTCTTTTCCTCAACTTTGCCCTAATCGCTCGTAGTCGAAGGGAAGGAGTAAACAAGCATATGAGAGGAAGAGGAAGGCGTGTCGTCCAAGCCCGTCTCATTGCGGGCATTGTTATCAGCATGTTGACGACTCCGGTGCTGGCCGATGAACTCAGCGAGTTACGCCAACAGCTCGCCGCACAGCACAAGGTCATGCAGGCCCTTGAGAGTCGCATGATGGAGCTGGAAGCAAAGGAGAAGGAACGGACCGAGAAAAGGGTTGATTTTGGTTATGCGGCGGGAACGCGAAAGCAAGGCTTTGCCGCGGAAGATGTGTATGACGGTGGCTTTTTCATTCGGAGTAAAGATGGGCGCTACTCGCTCAACCTCAACGGGTTCCTGCAAGCCCGCTATACGCTGAGCGCGCCTGATGCGGGGAAAAGTCGCAATAATTTTGATGTTGCCCTGGCCCGACTGGCGTTTTCCGGGAATGTCTTTGATCCCAAAGTCAAATACTTCTTTCAGTATGAAGCGACCACCTTTGGCAACACCAACCAATCGACCATGCTCGACTGGTGGATGCAGTATAGCCACTCCCAGTACCTGAACGTGCAGGCCGGTCGTTTTATTCTGCCCTATAGCCGTCAGTTCTATACCCATCCGGGCAATCTGCTGTTCCCGGACCTGTCAGAAGCGGATTATGCCTTTAATCTGCAACGCGCGGTCGGCGCGCATCTGAGCGGGAAAGTCGGGCGGTTGTCCTATCACGCGCTGGCCACCAACAGTATCCGGGCCCTGGATGCGGGCGGCCAGCAGAACGCCGGCGCCGAAGTCGCCTGGCAGGGACGCCTCGAATACGACATCCTCGATCCCTATGGTTATCTGGAAAGCTCTCCGACCCCAGCCGCTACACCACAGTTGTCCCTGGGGATTGCCGCGGCCTTTAACCCGGTCGATCAGGCCTCCCGCTTTCAGAACGTGATGCCCGGCGACCGCACGACCAACGTCACCCTTGACGGTGGCTTCCGTTATCAGGGCCTGAGCGTCCAAGCCGCGGGTTATTACCGCCGCAATAATCTCGAAGCCATGGACGAGGTCGGCCATGACTGGGGCTACTACGGTCAGATTGGGTACTATCTTACGGAAAAACTGGAAATCGCCGGCCGCGTCTCCGGCGTAGATTTTCAGTTCGCCAATAACCCCCGAACGGCGGGCGATGTCCGGGAATATATGGGGGGATTCAATTACTACCTGTACGGCCACAACGTCAAACTCCAGGTGGACTATAGCTTCCTGGATGGCGACCCGTTTGTGGGCAAGAGCACGAGTGCCGATCGCTTCCGGGTGCAGACCCAAATCCTGTTCTAAAGCAATACAAAAGAGAGAAGGAGGAATTGAGTGATGATTCGAATGAACGATGTCCATGAACGTACGAAGCCTTTGACCGCGCGCTGGCGTTCCTCAATCGCCCTGATAGGACTGCTGGCCGGACTGTTCACCTGGCTGCCGGCCGCTCAGGCGGCCGAGTCCATTAAGGTTGGCATCCTGCACTCGCTGAGCGGGACGATGGCGATCAGTGAAACGTCGCTGAAGGATGTGGCCCTGATGGCGATTGAAGAAATTAACGAGGCCGGTGGGTTGCTGGGGCGTCCGGTCGAGCCGGTTGTGGTTGACCCGGCTTCGGACTGGCCACTTTTTGCCGAAAAGGCCCGTGAGTTGATCCAGCAGGAAAAAGTCGCGGTTGTCTTTGGCTGCTGGACCTCGGTGTCGCGCAAATCGGTCCTCCCCGTTTTTGAAGAGCTGAACGGTCTGCTGTTCTATCCGGTCCAGTACGAGGGTGAAGAGTCTTCTTTCAATGTGTTCTACACTGGGGCGGCGCCAAACCAGCAGGCTATTCCAGCCGTCGAGTATCTGATGAGCGAGGACGGTGGCGGAGCGGAACGCTTCGTGTTGCTGGGCACTGACTATGTCTATCCCCGGACGACGAATAAAATTCTCAATTATTTTCTGGAATCCAAAGGGGTGGCCAAAGCCGACGTCATGGAGCTCTATACGCCATTCGGCCATAGCGACTATCAGACCATCGTGGCTGACATCAAGAAATTCGCGGTTGGCAAACCGACCGCGGTGGTTTCGACGATTAACGGCGACTCCAACGTGCCGTTCTACAAGGAGTTGGCCAACCAGGGGTTGAAAGCTGAGGACATTCCCGTTGTCGCCTTCTCGGTTGGCGAGGAAGAACTCCGGGGTATCGATACCGCCCCGCTCGTCGGTCATCTGGCGGCGTGGAATTATTTTATGTCGGTCGAGACCCCCGAAAATCAGGGCTTTGTGGCGAAGTGGCAAGCCTATGTGAAGAAACATCAGTTGCCTGGTGGCGATAAGCGGGTGACCAACGACCCGATGGAAGCCACCTATATTGGTATCCGCATGTGGGCCCAGGCCGTCGCGCAGGCTGGAACGACCGACGTTGACGCCGTGCGTCAAGCTGTTGGTAATCAGGTGGTGCGCTCACCCTCCGGCTTTGACATCACCATGGACGCCAAGAACCATCATCTGCACAAACCGGTCCTGATTGCCGAAGTCCGCGAGGACGGCCAGTTCGACATCGTCTGGAATACGGAAGGACCCATTCGAGCCCAGGCCTGGAGTCCGTTTATCCCGGATAGTGCCAAAAAGGTTGCCGACTGGACCTATCCCTGGGTGTGTGGCAACTGCACCGAGCCCAAGTTCAAAAACTAGAGGCTCTCCCCTTGACGAACCGGTAGCTGGAACGGAACCGGGGAGCGAATTCCCCGGTTCCGTTCCGTGGCTGAAACAGTATGAATGTCCGATCCTTTCTCCTCTGTTTGAGTGCCCTCCTGATGCTCAGCCTCCCGTCTCCCCCCGGTGCCTCCGCCGCGGGGGAAGACCTCGCCTCTCTCCTTCAGGGGCTGGGAGCCAAGAGTCGCCGGGACGTCCGGCAGGCAATAATGGCGCTCGGCACGCTGAACGACCCGGCCGCGCTGCCCGCCCTTGAGGCGTTGGACGACCGGCACTTGCGGGTCGATAAGGCCGGCCGCGTCTACATCAAGGCCGAAGACGGCAGCCTGCGCGACACGCTCAGTGGGGAGACCGTGGAGCTAGAGGCGGCAACGTTGCGGACGCCCCGGATCAATAATGCCATTCGGCGCGCGCTCCGGCCGGTTATTGCCCAACTTCAGCTACACGCTCCCGACGCTGCCGTGCGTTTGGCCGCGGCGGAAGAGCTGACCAAGCGTCCGCGGCCCGAGATGATGGGCCCTCTTCAAGCTGCCCTGGAGCGTGAGACCGAGGCTGCCGTGCGGGACGTTCTGTCCGTCGCTGTGGCGCAAATGCAGCTCCAGAGCGAAGACCAAACCGTGCGGCTGGCCGCCATTCGGACGATTGGCGAGTCGGGCAACCTGGGGCTGCGGCCCCAGCTTGAAGCCCTGGTCGCGACGCAAGAAGATGGCTCTTTTGTTGAGGCCGACCCGGAGGTGCGTGAAGCCGCCGAGGCCGCTCTGGCGAGCTTTGAACGCACCCAGTTCCTGATCAACAGCCTGGGGAATCTCTTTTATGGGGCAAGTCTGGGCAGTGTGTTGCTCCTGGCTGCCCTTGGTCTGGGAATCACGTTTGGCCTCATGGGCGTCATCAACATGGCCCACGGCGAGATGTTGATGCTCGGCGCGTACGCCAGCTATGTGGTCCAGGGCATCTTTCAAGAGAGTTTCCCGGCATTGTTCGACTGGTATCTGGCGGTGGCGGTCCCGGCCGCTTTTGGGGTGTGTCTGCTGACGGGGATGATCCTGGAGCGCGGGGTGATCCGCTTTTTATACGGTCGCCCCTTGGAAACCTTGCTCGCAACCTGGGGTATCAGCCTCGTGCTGATTCAGAGCGTGCGCCTCATCTTTGGGGCCCAAAATGTACAGGTGGCGAATCCGGCCTGGCTGTCGGGCGGCGTCGAAGTCCTGTACGGCGTGGTTTTGCCGTATAGTCGGCTGGCCATTCTCCTGTTTGTCGCCCTGGTGGTCGGCCTGGTCTGGCTCATTCTCCAGCGCACCCGCCTCGGCTTACAGGTCCGAGCCGTCACCCAGAACAGACCCATGGCGTCCTGCATGGGCATATCCGCGGGCCGCGTCGATATGTGGACCTTTGGCCTGGGCTCGGGGATTGCCGGCCTGGGTGGGGTGGCGCTGTCCCAGATTGGTAACGTCGGGCCGGAACTCGGTCGCCTCTATATTGTTGATTCGTTCATGGTCGTGGTGCTGGGCGGGGTCGGGAATATCGCCGGCACAGTGGTGGGCGCGCTGAGTCTGGGCCTGGTTAATAAACTGCTCGAACCGGTCGCTGGCGCGGTATTGGGAAAAATTGGCGTGCTCATTTTTATTGTCCTCTTCATCCAGCAGCGGCCCCAAGGCTTATTTGCGCTCAAGGGCCGCCTGGCGGAAAGCTAAGCCAGTGGTGAGTTCTTCATTGTCTGAGACCTCTCCAGAGCCGCTGGTTGCCGACCCGCCAGCGGAACAGCCTGAGCAGTCCGGCTCCGTGCTCACGACCTTGCTGCGGCTTCATACCCGAGGCGAGTGGAGCCTGATCGGTCTTCTCTTCTTCCTTGGAGTGATCGTCATTCCCGGCCTGAATCTTCTGCCGGCCGACTCGGCCTTCCACTTCCCGGACTATCTCATCCCGCTGCTCGGCAAGTTCATGTGCTATGCCTTGGTTGCCCTGGCCGTGGATCTGATCTGGGGTTATGCCGGTATTCTCAGCCTGGGGCACGGCGTGTTCTTTGCGCTGGGCGGCTATGCCATGGGGATGTATCTGATGCGGGCCATCGGGACGGAGGGGGTCTATCGGAGCGAGTTGCCCGACTTCATGGTCTTTCTCGATTGGAAGGAACTGCCGTGGTACTGGTATGGGTTCAGCAACTTTGGGTTTGCCCTGGGGATGGCTCTCCTCGTCCCCGGAATACTGGCCTATATCTTTGGGTTTTTTGCCTTTCGCTCGCGGATTCGCGGGGTTTATTTCTCTATCATCACACAGGCCATGACTTATGCGCTGATGCTGTTGTTCTTCCGTAACGACACGGGCTTCGGCGGAAACAACGGTCTGACCGATTTTAAGCGCCTGCTCGGGTTTTCGCTGCAAGAACCGACGACCAAGCTGGGGCTCTACGTGACCTCTGTGGTGGTTCTGATACTCGCCTATCTGGCCTGCCGCTATCTGGTGACATCGAAGCTGGGGCGGGTACTCATGGCCGTGCGCGATGCGGAGAGCCGTTTGATGTTCTGCGGCTATAACCCGCATAGTTATAAACTCTTCCTGTGGACCCTGTCCGCGATGCTGTGCGGCCTGGCGGGCGCGCTATACGTCCCCCAGGTCGGGATTATCAACCCCAGCGAGATGCAGCCCGCCAATTCCATTGAGATGGCTATCTGGGTCGCGGTCGGTGGCCGCGGCACCCTGTCCGGCGCTCTGCTCGGCGCCTTTTTGGTCAATGGCGTCAAAAGCTGGTGCACGGCTGCGTTTCCCTATCTGTGGTTGTATATTCTCGGTGCGATGTTTATTGTCGTCACCCTCTTTCTCCCCCGTGGTGTGGCCGGTTTGTTGCGTCGGCAGACTGAAAAGAGGGAACGTGTCCTTCCTCGACCGGCAGATGCGGGACACGTTTCCTCTTTGTCCAATACCGGTGAGAGGGGATAGGTGCCGGTCAGATGAGTCAGGACATACCGGAAGAAGCAATCGATCAGGGCGGCAGTCCGTCGATGGCCCATGTGGCCCGGCCCGGACTGGATACCAGCCACGGCGTCATGCTCTATGTTGAAGAGGTAACGGTGAGCTTTGATGGCCTGAAAGCGCTGAACGAGTTGACGCTGTATCTCAACGCCGGCGAGTTACGCTGTCTGATTGGCCCCAACGGAGCCGGTAAAACAACCCTGCTGGATGTCATCACCGGCAAGACCCGGCCGGATACCGGCACGGTGTTTTTCGGCAATAACCTGGACCTGACGCAACTCTCGGAATACGACATCGCCCTGGCCGGAATCGGCCGCAAGTTTCAGCGTCCGACCGTCTTCCACGGCCATACCGTCTTTGAAAATCTTGAGTTGGCCATGCAGGCAAATAAGAAGGTGTGGCATAGCCTGCTCGCCCGGCTGAGCCGGACGCAACACGACCGCATCGCCTCAACCGCTGACACGGTCGGCCTCCTCGATCAGCTCCACACCCGCGCCGGACTGCTCTCACACGGACAAAAGCAGTGGTTGGAACTCGGCATGCTGCTGATTCAAGATCCGCAGTTATTGTTGGTGGACGAGCCCGTGGCCGGTATGACCCACCAGGAGACCGAACGCACGGCCGAACTGCTGGTCTCGCTGGCCGGCAAACATACCGTCGTGGTGGTCGAACACGACATGGAGTTTGTCCGCAGTCTGGCCCGGACGGTGACGGTCTTGCACGAGGGCAGCGTCCTGGCCGAAGGCAGTATGGAAGAGGTGCAGAGCGACCCGCGGGTGGTCGAGGTCTATTTGGGAGCCTAGCCGGCCGAGGAAGACGATGATCCACATTCGCGACCTGAATCAATACTACGGCGAGAGTCATATCTTATGGGATGTTGACCTCCACATCCCGGCCGGGTCCTGCACCTGCCTGATGGGCCGGAACGGGGTCGGCAAGACTACCCTGCTCAAGACCATCATGGGCATCTTGCCCATCGCCTCCGGCAGCCTCCAGTTTGAGGACACCGAGCTGACGCGTCGCCCGGCTGCGCTGCGGGCGCGCCTCGGCATCGGCTATGTTCCCCAGGGACGTGAGATCTTTTCGCAACTGACCGTTGAGGAAAACCTGCGCGTCGGCCTGCCGGCGCGTCGGGATGCAGTCGGGGCCATCCCCGAGTCGGTCTTCCACTACTTTCCCGCGCTCAAACAAATGCTCGGACGGCGGGGCGGGGACCTGTCCGGCGGACAGCAGCAGCAGTTGGCCATTGGTCGCGCCCTGGTCCTGAACCCGAAGCTGCTGATTCTGGATGAGCCCACCGAAGGCATTCAGCCCAATATCGTCCAGGAGATCGGGGATATCCTGCTGCGGCTTAACCAGGAGGAAAACCTGACCATTCTGTTAGTCGAGCAGAAACTGCCCTTTGCCCGCCGGGTGGCGGATGCCTTTGCTGTGATGGAAAAGGGCAGCGTGGTTGCCGACGGACCCATCACTGCCTTGACGGATGATATTGTCCGGCAGCACTTATCAGTCTAGGCTCTCGCTATATGCATTTTACTCCGCACGAACAAGAGAAGCTGATGATCTATCTCGCCGCCCAACTGGCTCGTGAACGCCAGGCGCGCGGCTTGAAGCTGAACTATCCCGAAGCCATGGCCCTGATTACCAGCGCGGTGCTGGAAGGAGCCCGGGAGGGTCAATCCGTGTCGGAGTTGATGTCGTACGGCGCGACCATCCTCGGTCGGGACGATGTGATGGACGGGGTGGCCGAGATGCTCGATCTGGTGCAGGTCGAGGCCACCTTTCCGGACGGGACCAAGCTGGTCAGCGTCCACCAGCCGATTCGCTAGAAAGAGGAAACGTGTCTTTCAATGGACTAAAAAAGATGGACACGTTCCCTCTTTAGGTGAGGCCTGTCCTGAGCTTGGTCGAAGGGAGAGACGGATGAGTCAGACGATTGAACACCGCCGGTATGCCGCCATGCTCGGGCCGACCGTTGGCGACCGGGTCCGGCTGGCCGATACCGATTTGATAATTGAAGTCGAGCAGGATCATACGCAGTTCGGGGATGAGGTGAAATTCGGCGGTGGCAAAGTCATTCGCGACGGGATGGGGCAGTCGCCCGTCCAGACCTCAACCCAAGGCGCGCCGGACTTGGTGATTACCAATGCGACCGTGGTTGATCACTGGGGCATTGTGAAAGCCGATGTCGGCATCAAAGACGGTCGGATTTGCGGCATCGGCAAAGCCGGCAACCCCCTCTTGATGGAGGGCGTTTCGCCCGAACTGGTCATTGGTCCTGGGACGGAGATTCTGGCCGGCGAGGGCAAAATTCTGACCGCCGGCGGCATTGATGCCCATATTCATTTTATCTGTCCCCAACAGATCACCGAAGCCCTGGCGTCGGGCATCACTACCATGTTCGGCGGGGGAACCGGCCCGGCCACCGGGACCAACGCGACCACCTGTACGCCGGGACCGTGGAATATCGCTCGGATGCTCGAATCGATTGAGGACTTCCCCATGAATCTGGGCTTTCTGGGCAAGGGCAATGCCTCACGTCCCGAGGCCCTGCGTGAGCAGCTCGAAGCCGGTGCCATGGGGCTCAAACTCCACGAAGACTGGGGCTCAACGCCCGCCGCGATTGATTGTGCGCTCTCCGTGGCCGACGCCTATGATGTCCAGGTCGCTATCCACACCGATACCTTGAATGAGACCGGCTATGTTGAGGATACGATTGCCGCGTTTAAGGGCCGTGCCATCCACACCTACCATACCGAGGGAGCGGGCGGGGGACACGCGCCGGACATTATCAAGGTGTGCGGCTTCCCGAACGTGCTGCCCTCGTCGACAAATCCAACCCGCCCTTTCACCGTCAATACCATTGACGAACACCTCGACATGCTGATGGTCTGCCACCATTTGGACCCTGGCGTTCCCGAAGACGTAGCGTTTGCCGAGTCGCGTATTCGACCGGAAACGATTGCGGCCGAGGACGTGCTGCACGATATGGGTGCCTTCAGCATGATGGCGTCGGACTCGCAGGCCATGGGCCGTGTCGGGGAGGTGATTCTCCGCACCTGGCAAACCGCGCATAAGATGCGGACCCAACGCGGCCGCCTGCCGGAAGAGACGGGGGAGAACGATAATTTTCGGGTCAAACGCTATATCGCCAAATACACCATCAACCCGGCCCTGACCCATGGCATCGCCCATGAGGTAGGCTCGATTGAGGTGGGCAAGCTGGCCGACCTGGTGGTATGGGAACCGAAATTCTTTGGCGTGAAGCCGGAACTGATCCTCAAGGGGGGTTTCATTGCCTGGGCGGCCATGGGTGATCCCAACGCCTCCATTCCGACTCCCCAACCGGTGTTCGGACGACCGATGTTTGGCCACCTGGGGCGGGCCCCGGCCTCGCTGTCCATGAGTTTTGTTTCGCGCGCCGCCTACGAGAACGGCCTGGGTCAGCGCTTACGACTCCAGAAGCCGCTCGTTCCGGTCCGGGGTTGTCGGAGCGTCGGAAAAAAGGACCTGGTCCACAATCAGGCGCTACCGGAGATAGAGGTCAACCCGGAGACCTACGTCGTCAAAGCCGACGGTGAAATACTCACCTGCGAACCGGCGCAGGTTCTTCCCCTCGCCCAGCGATATTTTCTTTTCTGAAAACAGACGGCCAATATAAGTTTACATTATAGATAAAACAAATTTAATTCAGGTAAACTTATCTTGTTAAATCCGCACCCTTCGGCTATAGTTCCCCTCATTGAACAAATCGCTCAAGACATCATCGTCAGGTCCTCCCCGTCCTGACGGTGATTTAAGGCTCGCAGGTTTCCCCTCCTTTCCCCTGCGGGCCTTTTTCTTTTGATTGATCAGACACTGAACACGTGAACGGACGCGACCGCGTTTTCGCCGTCAAGGACGCCGCCGCCGTTTTCGGTCAGGCCGACTTTGGCACCGGCGACCTGACGCTCACCCGCCTCGCCCCGGAGTTGCCAGAATATCTCGCAGATCTGGGCCACGCCGGTCGCGCCGACCGGATGACCCTTGGCCAGGAGACCGCCACTCGGATTGACCGGGCAGCGGCCGCCAAGCTGGGTCACGCCATCGTCAATGAGTTTCCCGCCCTCACCCGCCTGGCACAGGCCCAGTTCTTCGTACACCAGCAGTTCGGCCGGCGCGGTAGCGTCGTGGGCCTCGACCACCTGGACATCATCCGGCCCCAGCCCGGCCTGGTGGTATGCCTTGCTGGCGACTGACGGGACAATGCCAGGAGAATCGACCGCCTGCTTATTACTTGAGCCCAGGGTCGAGGCTTTGACATAGACAGGCCGGGTGGTGAGTTGGCGGGCCTTGTCGGCCGTTGTTACCAGGACCGCGGCTGCGCCATCGCCAATGGGGGAACACATCATGCGGGTGAGGGGCTCCGCGATGAGGGGCGCGGCCAGCACATCCTTGACCGAGCGCTTGGTTTGATACTGGGCATGCGGGTTCAGGCTCCCGTTGGTGTGATTCTTGGCGGCAATACGGGCGAACTGTTCCTGCGTCGTGCCGTAGCGCTGCATATGCTGGCGGGCGAGGTTGGCATAATAGTCCATAAACACGCTACGGGACTGACCGGCCCCCACGCTCCGCTCGCCGCTCATCTCTCTGGCAAAGGTATCGGCCTGCTCAAGATCGATGGCGCTGCCAATCGCCTCGAACGTCCGTTGCTTATCCGGGTGAAAGAGCTTTTCCATCCCCAGCGCGAGCACAACGTCATACATCCCGGACGCGACGTAGAGCCAGACCAGATGAAAGGCGGTGGAAGAGCTGGCGCACGCGTTTTCGGTATTGATGACCGGGATGCTGCCGATGCCGAGCTCGCGCAGCACGACTTGGCCCCGGATACACTCCTGTCCGGTAATCAGGCCGGCCACCGCATTCCCCACGGCCGCGGCCTCAATAGCCTGCGTGGTGACCCCGGCTGATTGGAGGGCTCCTTCAATCGCCTCACGGGCCAAATCCTTCATGCTGCGATCCACATGTTTGCCAAAGCGCGTCATTCCCGCGCCAACGAGTGCAACCTGTCGCATACCATTCCCCTTTCCTGTAGATGTGAGGGCTCCTAGTCTACCAAAGGAGGCAGACCGGATGGAAGATGCGTTTGCGATTATCGGTCAATGGATCGGCCTGGTGAAGTCGGCCAAGCTATCCATTGCAGAGGTGAGTCAGGACTGTGAAGCCCGCGTGGCCGCCGGCGTGGTCAGTGCCGAGGAGGATTTTCAGGAAGCGGTGCGCTCCGTATTTGAAGCGCTGAGCACCCTCCAGGTCCGCCTGGAAGAACAAGAGGAATTGCTGGAATCGGAACTGGAAGATGAGGAGGGGTGACAAAAATACAAAGATTCAAAAGAGTCCTTGGGGCCGTCGCTGGGATTACAGGGTTTGTGCCGCACACGATTGTAATGAGCGCAGCCATCACTGGCATGAACGCTACGATAATCCCTTTTTACGCATCTGATAACCGCTCGGAGGGCTGTCGGCTTCCGTTGCGCTCATCTGACAGCCGAGACTCGGTATGGTAGAATCGAAAAAAGCGATTTCT
This sequence comes from Candidatus Binatia bacterium, assembly GCA_022824615.1. Classification (GTDB taxonomy): domain Bacteria; phylum Desulfobacterota; class Binatia; order Bin18; family Bin18; genus Bin18. Next base: position 13,348 of record JAJDZM010000145.1, read on the forward strand.
GGTGCCAGAAACCGTTTTATCGCACTTCGAGGTGGGGAGGAGGATTTGGACCGATGACGAGGGATGAACTAGAAGGAGCGTTGAATCGCCTGGCCACAGACGCAAAAAAAGCAGGAGGATGGGGCCGCAAAAAATGGACGTACAAAATAAAAAAATTATTGGTGCGTCTGGGCGGACAAGAGCAGTATCAAACCTGTGCCACGAAAATTGAGGCGGCCACTTGGCCCACGGAATGGCTCTATGACGTGGTGTGGCTGAAGGCGACCAAGGAATTTCTGGTCAGCGATATTGCACTCGTGGCGGAAATCGAGTGGGGAAATGAGAGGGACGTGTGGGACGAATTCCAGAAGCTCCCGCTGGCACGGGCTGACTATCGGGTGATGATTTTTGATGACAAGCCCGGATTACGAGGCCGACTGATAAAGCAAGCGAGAAAATTCGGGAAACGCGGACCAGGCGATCTATACTTCCTGGCGAGTTACGCAGACGGGGAATTTACCGTTCACGAAGAAGTTGTCCAGAGGTCGGAGGAGCTGGCGGCGTAATCCGACGGCCCTGGCAGCAAGCACCCGGTGGGTGTGACTTTTTTACGAGCGCTCGGGCAGACATTTCTCTCCTTTGGCGGGTAGGGCCGGCTCAGAACCAGCCCTCTTCTTCGTCTTCAAAGTCTTCTTTTCTGAGCGGAAGGGCCTGCGAAGGCAGACGGTCGTGCCAGCGCAGCACTCGATGGGACTGGCCTCCGGTGCGGTCAATCACGCCAGCCAGCCGGCGGGTGATGCGTCCGGTGTTCAGATAGCCGACGCTCTCTATGGTGACAATCGTGGGCAGACCCCCGCGTGCCGCGGTCGCGTCCAGGAACTCTTCCCCGCAGTTTTCGCGCCTTTGCCGGATCGCTTCTTCCGCAGTTTCCGCATCAACCCCCTGTATGGCCCGGAGCACGAGGGTGTTTGCGGTTTGCGTATTGGCCATATTGCCGCTTCGCGCATTGCCATACACTGTGAACACCTCGTTCAGGGTGTTGTAGAAGAGCTCCTGGGTGACGTCGCGAATCAGCAGGAGCTCATCAATCATGTCGAGCGGTCCGTCCTTGGCCGGGTAGGCAATGTCCTGGGCCAGGTAGTAATCACTCTCAACCCCATTCAGCCGCTCCAAGGGGTCCGGGTCGCGCCAATCGAGGATCGCATCGGCCAGGGCGTCCCCGAAGTCCGGATCAAAGTCCAGATTGGTAAAGGTCTGACGGAGAATAACCTCATCCACCTGGTTGATATTGATCTTGCCGCTCTCGTCACTGACCCGGACCTGATACCCGCCCTCGCCATAGGGCTCGCTTCTCCACTGGCCGTCGCCGAGCAGCCAGACGTCCGGGCACTCCTCTGGCTCATCATCGCTCAGCCGGTTGCGTGGGCCCAACCGGTCGTCGTCTCGGGTATCCCGCGTTCGGCCCTGCTGACTCGTTCGGATGAGCTGGTAGAGGGCACGATTCAGCCCGGCTACGGCTAAATAATAGGTTTTGATCTCCTGCTGGTAGACATCAGTACTCAGCCCCTCCACCCGGGCGGTCCGGCCCAGCTCAATCGCCACAACCATGAGCACCATGAGCGCCCACACGACCACAATCAGGATAACGCCGCGTTCGTTCTGTAAAGAGTAAACACGTTCAGCTTTTTTGTCCGGTTGGAGGACAGGTTCACTCTTCATGGCCGCTATCTCCGCCCTCGGCTGCGGCGGCGGTTCTGGGGAGTGCGCTGCAGTTCCGAAACCGGGTCCTGGACCTGAATCGGGACTTCGATCTGCCATTCGTTTGGTATCCCCCCCCTGTTAGAGGGGGATGGGGGGGTGGCGCGCCATGACAGCCGCACGGCCTGGGGCAGCTTGGGTTCCTCTTCGCCGTTCCAGCTCTCGTGCCAGGCTTCTTCGTCCTCGTTTTGCCGTTGCCCAAAATACTCCCAGACCAGCTCGTCCACATCGGACAGAACCTCGGCCTCCAGGTATAAACTCCCCTCCCGCTCTTCGATCAAGTCTGCTGGTAATGTCGGAGCGGAAATCTGCATCCACAGCCCGTACTCGCCGTCTTCTTCTTTGATGAAATAGGAAACTTTCTCCAACCCGCCGATTTCGGGTCGGTCGGCAGAGGCCACGAAACGGAGTTCCTCCTCGTCACCGAAAAAATAGACGAGACGCTCGCCGTCAACCAGTAGCATGAGCGGGTAAGCGGACTTCAGTTTCCGGACAATTAAGGAAAGGGCCGCGCGGACACGCTGGTTCTCAAGACTCCGGGATATGCCACGTTCGAGCGCGTTTGCGCCAAAGCCGAGCGCGCCATAGACGCCGAGGCTGACCAGACTCATCAGCACCAAGCTGATCAGGAGTTCAAGCAGGGTAAAGCCGCGGGCGTGGCGCACGCTTATTGTTCCCCTTCCCTGAGGCTATCCTCATCCTCGTACATGAGGCGCATGGAACGCAGCTCGAAACTGCGGTGACTGTCCCCTTCCTCCCAGCCAACGCTGACCGTAATCTCCTTGATGTGCAGCCGCGACGCTTGGCCGCCCAGCTCATCGTTTTGCCTTTCCGCGGCCTCCTCTTCGGTTTCATCCGGAAAGATTTCCTGCACCCGCGCCCGCCAGAAAAATCCATCCGGCAGCTCTCCGCTGTCCTCTCCATCTTCCAGGAAATCCGGGGCAAAAAATCCATCCATGACGTTCTGGGCATGAATGACCGCCTGGGTGCGGTGGGAGGCCTTTCCGGTGAGACGGAGACTGCCGGCAAAGAGTTCCAGCACGGCCACCAGACCGACCGCCAGGATGGAGAGCGCGACCATGATTTCCAGGAGGGTAAATCCTGCAAAGAGGGAACGTATCCCGCATCTGCCGGTCGAGGAAGGATACGTTCCCTCTTTTTGCCAATGGTGTGTCTGACGCTGCTGGTCTTCTTTCATGCTGGCAACCGCCCGCTCTGGGCGGCCCTCCTCTGTCTCCTGACTATTCTTCTCCGGCATAGCGGACGGTGGCTGTCCCCAGCAGCGGATTGAGCGCGATGATATAGACGATCTCATTCGCCCCCCGCTGCTGTTCTATGGTGATCTCTCCACCGGAATTTGTGCCGTCCGGATAAAAGCGGAACTCGACTTCTCCCTCCTCTCGTACCCACAGACTCGTGGCTGAGAGTTGGATGTCTTCATCAGAGGAAGTGATCTGCTCGTCTGCATGGTCAGACTCTTCCTCGCTGTCATCCCGCGCCGTAACCTGGCGTCCGGACTCCTGCCAATACTGATTCTCCTCGGGGTCAATGACGAGACGCTGCTCTATGCCCTCTGTGAGCGCCTGTAGCCGTAAGAGTTCCAGCGTGGTTCGTAGCTGTGCGGCCGTCCGCTTCGGGTCGCTGCCACCAAACCGATTCCCGATCGCAGGGGCGACAATGGCAAAGGCGACACTGATGATGACGAGGACCAGAATCAGTTCGATCAGGGTAAAGCCATGCTCCGTATTGGATGCAAAAAGACCGGACGGTCTGCCAAGGTTGGAGAGTCTATGTCGCATGGAGAGGGGCGAGCGCTACGCTCATGGGTTGGAGGCCGTTTGCTGCTTCGCCTTCTGCAGGGCGTTCAGTTTGAGGATAATGACCAGCACGGCTCCGCCTATGCCGACCCCACACCGGAGTAGCTCCGTGGTGCCGTTCCATATCTCCAGCAGGCAAAAGCCGATCACCCCCACCATGAGGGCAATCATGATCCGGTCCCACAGATTACGCATGACGCTCTCCCTATCGAATGCAGTCCATATGCCGTGTCAAATCCTTGGTGATATTCTTCTGATGCGCTTCCAGGGTGCCGCCGCCAATCTCAAGCAGCTTTGCGTCCCGCCATAAGCGCTCAACCACGTACTCGTTAAAATAGCCATACCCGCCCAACACCTGCATGGCGTTGTCCGCGACGGTTTTTGCCATGGTCGTGGCGACCAGCTTGACGCCGTCCGAGTCGATACGATGGCCGGGCTGATCCAGGTCCATATTCCGCGCGGTGTGATACAGATAGGTCCGCGCCGCCATGTATTGGGCATAGGAGTCCGCGATATAGCGCTGGATCTGACCAAAGCGGTTAATGGGCTGGCCATAGGCGGTGCGCTCACTCGCATAACGGGTCATATCTTCGACGCAGCGGCCGGCGATACCCGTAGACATGGCGCCAATCGTGACCCGTTCGATTTCCAGGTTGCGCATCATGTGGAGTACGCTGTCGCCTTCTTCGCCCAGGCGATTGGCAACCGGAACCTGACAGTCGTCAAAGACGAGTTCGGCGGTCATGGAGGCGCGCATGCCGGTTTTTCCGTGGAGCCGTTGACCGAGCGAAAATCCGGGAAAGTCCTTCTCCACAATAAACGAACTCAAACCTTTCTCCGTTTTCGCGTAGACGAGAAAGAGGTTGCCCAGCGTGGTGTCATCCAGCGCGCCGTTGGTAATGAACATCTTGCGACCGGTAATGGCATAAGTATCCCCTTGGCGGACCGCCTGCGTTTTCATCCCGAGGACATCCGTGCCGGCTGAGGGCTCGGTCATGCACATCCCGCCGACCCATTCCCCGGAGAGGAGGGGCGGCAAATACTTCTGGCGCTGTTCGTCATTGGCATTCCGACAGAAATTATTGACCAGGAGCATGGCGTGGGCCAGGTAGGCCAGACAGAAGCCGGGGTCAGAGGCGGACAGTTCCTCGTGCGCGATAACGGCCGCCACCGCGTCCATGCCCGCCCCGCCATACGCCTCCGGCACCGTAACGCCCAGCAGTCCGAGTTCGCCGAGCTGGCGAAAGAGGGTGATATTGAAGCGTTCCTGACGATCGTGCTCCAGCGCCTGCGGCTCAACCCGTTCTTTGACAAACTCTCGAACAGTCTGCCGCAAGAGACGATGCTCTGCAGAGGGATGAAAGATATCAACGTCTGCCGTCACGTAGGCACCTCCTCATCTTCCTTATAGGCTGTGCCCCTAACCTACCAGCATTCTCCGCGTATTGCAGTCCTCACGCGGATTTTTTGCCTCCTCTCTTGTAAAAATGCTGGACACGTCTACTCTTGAGGCCAAATCCAGAAAAAGATCTGTTTGATCGAAAACGGCTATGAATACCAGCGGGCATACTTTACGGACTGATCTGGTGAATATCTTCCATGTCATGTACCAGAAGGGCTTCATTGCGTCCTCAGAAGGGAATGCCAGCGCACGTCTGGGGCCGGACCGTATCCTGATTACCACTCGTGGAGTACACAAAGGCTTCCTCCGAGCGGAGCAATTGATTGAAACCGACTTAGACGGGAAGGCGGTGAGTGACGAGCGCGCACCGTCATCGGAAATCGCCCTCCACCTTGCCGCGTATCGAGAACGGGAGGATATTGCGGCAGTCATTCACGCCCATCCGACCACCGCGATTGCGTGTACATTGGCCGACATCTCGCTGGCCGACGGGGCCTTACCTGAGGTTGTGACGGCTTTAGGTGCCATTCCAACCGTCCCCTATGTCACGCCGGGGACGCGTGAGGCCGGTGAGGCCATCTGTCCTTTCATCCGCCAGTTCGACGCGCTGATGTTAGCCCGGCACGGCTCTGTCACCGTCGGCGGGAGCCTTCAAGAGGCCTACTCAAAGCTGGAGATGCTTGAACACGCGGCCCAGATTCTCTTCCGGGCGCGCCTCCTCGGTGGAGGCCGGCCACTACCAGAGGCGGAAGTGACCCGCTTATTACGCGCGGGGGGACACGATCCTGACCGCGTGCTCTCTCAGGTTCAGGCTGGAAAAGTCCGACTCGCCAGTTGAGGCGCAGGCATGGGTATTCTGAATCGTATCTTCAAGCGGAGTGCGTCTGAGGCGGAGTCTCCGCCGGTTGAGTCTCCGCTGACCACATCATTTTCCAGCGTCGAGGCCCGGCAGCTTCCGCCCCCCCAGGGCACGAATAATTATCTCATCGTGATCCTTGATAGCTGCCGGTATGACACCTTCATGAAGGCCCGGCCGGAAACGGTCAGCGCCCTGGGTGAGGTCGAGCGGCGGTGGAGTTATGCGTCGTGGACCGCCCCGTCCCATTACAACCTGTTGATGGGGTTGCTGCCCCATTCCAGTCCGCGCCAAGTCTATGCTTCGGAGTATTACAAACAGGATTTTTTCAAATACCAGGAACGCTTGGGCGCTGAACAGGTTGAGTTCAAGAGTCTGGTGCCGCAGCTCTTTTTACCCACCTTCTTGAAATGGAAGCTGGGCTATCAGACGCACGCGATGGTCTCCCTGCCCGTGCTGAACCCGGCTACGCTGCTCAATAAGGACTTCGACTCCTTTACCCTGATGCCGACCCATAATGACATGGCCGTCATGCTTGAGCGTCTATCCTTTTCCCCCGACCGCCCGTCGTTTTACCTGCTGAATGTTGGCGAGACGCACTACCCCTACGCCCTGCCCGACGAGCCGAGCGAGGAGTGGCCGAAAATTCACGGCGTGCATGGCGTGTTCAAGCATCTGGATGACGCCGTCGTCGGCGGGAAGCTGATCGAGGATGAAGCAGGGGAACGATTCTTCGACCAGGACAAACTCGACCTCCTCCGGCAGCGACAGGTCAATGCCGTGCGCTATCTTGACGGCGTATTTGAACGCCTCTTCGACCTCGTCCCCCGAGATACTTACATTACGATTACCGCCGACCACGGCGAGTTATTTGGCGAAGAGGGCTATTTCGGACACGGTCCCATCAACCACGAAAAAGCCTACGAAGTCCCCTTTGTTGAGGGCAAGCTGCGTTAGGGCTCGCCTCTCCTACTATCCGCCGGGCCTGAGGTACGGCAATACGGCAACATCAATTGCTCTACCCGAACGGGTTCCGTGTTCGCAGTTCTGGAAATAACGAGAAATCGCGATCACGGGTGAGGAGCGCTTCAGTACCGTGTGCCAGGCAGAGTGCGGCTATCCGGGCATCGTGTACGACCGCGCCACGTACCCGCGGCCGCTGCACGAAGCCACTCAATACCTTGAGAAAATCGTCGGTCTCGCCGAGCAGACGATTACTTGGCGATGTGGTCCAGGCTTCGAGTTGCTGCCATGCGCGCTCCGGCGGTGTTGCCGCATCCTTCCAAATGCGGTGGTTTGTCACCACACTCAGGAATTCGTAGCAGCAGGGCCAGGGGATTGCCCACTCTTGGCTCCCTTCGGCAAGCGTCCGCACGATCGCAAAGGCGGCTTCATGCACGCGGGATTCTTTGCGGTGGGCGTAGACGAGCAGGTTCGTATCGACCGCAATCACAGTGTTTCAGTCTCTCCGTAGATCAACCCGCGCAGGTCCTGCCACGAGTAGACCTCAAGCGGGTCCTCTGCGCCGGCATGACCGGTGCTCAAATCGGGCAGCCGATAGCGGTTCCGGGAGGAAGGCGCGGCAAGAATCTGACGGAGCCCGTCCTCAACCACGGCGCGCAAGGGGCGGCCCGTCTTCTTGGCGTGACGTTTCGCCCGTGCCAGAAGCTCGTCGTGGATATCAAGTGTCGTTTTCATGTTTCCCACATTACCCATATGAGAGAGTACGGCAAGGCCATATTTATGGATAGCCCGAGGCCCAGACGCTCCTGCTCTTTCTTTTTTTGCGTATCGCCTGAAAGGCGGTTTCAAGAAGGAACGTGACGCCGCGTTTGGGGATCATTGCTAAGCCGAACGGGAGTCCAGGGGTAATGCAGCCGCAATATGGCGCAACTGGTCCATCGTTGCGGCCGCGGGTACGGCCGGCAGCAGGGTTATATGCTGGGCTCCGGCGTCAATATAACGTTGAATCGTAGCTGCGCACTCCGAAGCCGGGCCGAGCGCGCTATATTTATCGATAATCCTGTCAAACGACTGATTATATTCCGTTGACAGGGTGTGCACGGCATTCGCTCGCGCTGCTTCGTACGTGGGCGCGATACAGAAATACAGGACCACGCCCCCGGTAAACGTGGTCCGTGAGGAAGCCTCGCGTTGGTGCCAGTGCTCCAGCGCCTTGTCCAGACTGGTACGAAAACGCTCCGGTGTCACAAAATACGCAAACCAGCCGTCCCCATACGTCCCGGCCCGTTTCAGCGCCGCGTCAACTCGGCCGCCGACCCAGATAGGGGGATGTGGTTGCTGAAGCGGACGCGGAGTCATCCGGGCGTTCTCAAATTGCAGAAATTGGCCGTCACACGTCGCTGACGGATTAGTCCAGAGTTCCTTAATCACGCGCAGCCCTTCGGTGGCACGCCGGCCACGTTCCCTCAAGGAAATGCCGCAAGCTTCATATTCTTTTTGAAACTCGCCCCCAACGCCCACGCCGAGAATGGACCGTCCACCGGACAGCCAGTCCAAGCTGCCTATCATTTTGGCGACCAGGGTCGGATTGCGTAGCGGGAGGAGCAGCACCCCGGTGCCGAGTTGGATCTTCGTTGTCCTCGCCGCAAATGCACCCAGCATGGTGAACGGGTCAAGCACCGGACTGTGCCACAGCACATGGTCGCGGTAGAAAAGAATGTCATAGCCAAGTTGTTCGATCTCCTCTGCCCAGCGACACAGCGTCGGGCCGGAAACCAGCCCGCCCCCAAACCCGCCCAAGGTTGTCCCGAACGTGACGTGGCTCATCTTCCGTATCCTTGACTAGCTGTGTTTGGCTACGACCTCATCGGCAAAACGCTCCATGGCAGTGGTAACATCGCCAGCCCGCAGCGCGTGCATGTTGACCAAGAGGCGGTGCACGCCGAGGTCTTCGTATACCGCCAGGCTGTCCAGCCCTTCCCCGTAGTAATTCCAGTAGGCGGTGATTTCGAGTTCCTGTCTGTGACGGCCCTGGCGGTCACATTCTTCGGTCAGCGCCTGCATATGTGCCCGGTAGTCGTCCAGGTCTTTGCCAATCACATACCAGCCGTCGCCATATTTGACCGTGCGCCGGACCGCAGATGCCGTTATACCCCCAATGACCAGCGGTACCCCTCCTGCCTGGGCGGGTTTGGGGCGCATGGTAAACCCCTGCCAGTTGACAAACTCGCCGCGGAAATCAATCTCCTCGCCAGTCCAGACTGTCTTGAGTGCTTCGAGATATTCGTTGGCCCGTTTGCCCCGGCGCTCAAACGGCACACCGATAGCGGTAAACTCCTCACGCAGCCAGCCTATGCCCAGGCCGAGCATCAAGCGTCCCTGGGACAGGTGGTCAATCGACGAGGCCCATTTGGCCAAATAGAGCGGGCTCATCTGGGGCAGAATATTGACCCCGGTGCCCAGCCGGAGTGTCGTGGTGGCCGAGGCGATGAAGGTCAGGGCAACCAAGGGGTCGATGATCGGCGCGTCAGGTTTGAACGGCAGTTTTCCGTCCGGGTTGTAGGGATACACCGAGTCATACTGCTTGGGAATAATCACATGCTCTGCGGTCCAAACGGACTCGTAGCCGAACGCCTCGGCTTTTTGGACAAACGGAATTACCATTTCCGGGTCTGTGAATTCACGCAGGTTAATCGGGACGATACCGAATTTCATACTTCCTCCTTACTGAGGGAAGAGCCGTCCAGGTGTTTTCAGGAACCCACGCCTGACCGGGATGCTCGAAGGCGACGGGTAAGACTAGCCGCCCGATTTCCTCAGCATGCCTGCCGTTTGGGTGCTTTTCCTGAAGGGAATCAAGGTCGGCTCGGAGACTATTCGACTCGTTGCTTACATCATGCCCGCGTTCCCAGCGACCGTCCGGCTGCCGGCACCCTCTTCCATCTGCTGCACGGCAAAGATGGAACGGTAGCCGGCGGACCAGTCGGGTGGCATGAGGCATGGGCGCGGGTCGAAATCGATCCACTTCGCGGCCTCGCCACGGATAATACGATTCGAGTGCGGGAACCGGTCTGTCAGGTTTGTGAGCGTAATCGCATCGGCCGCCGCGTACGTCTGGAGAAGGAGCGGGCGCATACGCGGCGAGTGATTGGGCATCGACCCGTGGACCATACGGCAGTTATGGACGGTCACCGAGCCTCTCGGGCCCTTCAGCCACACGGCATTGTGTGGGCCGACACGGGCCACATCCTGATCGTTGAGGGCGCCGGTCCACTCATTGTTCTCGTTGTACAGATCAAACAGTGGTCCCTTATGGCTTTCAGGAATCACCCCCATCGGACCCATCTCATCGTCCACATCGCTCAGGTAGACGCCAATCGTGAGGGGTGAATAATTGGTGTGTGGCCAGTACTGAATATCCTGATGCCACTTCACCTCTTCGCCTCCATCCGACCATTTGAAGTTGAGTTTTGAGTGGTGGTATTTCACGTTCGGACCGAGCAGGTCCTGGGCGAGGTCGGCCAGTGGTCCCTCGAACGCAAACTCGCGATAGACCGGATGCGTATCGACCGGGCTAAGGAGACGCCGCAGGCGGGGAGTGCTCGGGGTATGACTCGGTTCCACGTCAAAGAGTTCTTTGGACGGGGTTTCTACCCGGCTCTGCTCAATGAACGCGTTAGTCGTGGCCCAGAGGGTATCCAGCCAGTCGTCAGAGATGAATTTCTCCAGCAGCAGATATCCCTGATCGAAATAAAACTCACGCTGCTCCTGGGTGAGGACCTTTGGGCTATGGGCGAGGATCTCTTCCGTTTTCATAGTGGCTCCCTCTGTTGTGGACAGGCCGAAGCATATTAATCGCCAAAGCTGGTTCCGACCAGACGAGCCGCTTCAACGAGGGGATGGTCCGGAGAGACCAGCTTCTTTTTCCCTGCGACTTCTTCCAAAGGCACGGGCCGGAGCTCTTGGTCCTGCACGGCCAGCATAAAGCCGTCGTGACCTTCGCACAGCAACTGAGCGCAGCGCGTGCCCAGCCAGGTGGCAAGGACACGGTCCGTGGCCGAGGGTGTTCCCCCGCGTTGCAGATGGCCAAGAATGGTCAGGCGCGATTCCTGGCCCGTCAGGCGCTCCAACTCCTGGGTGAGGTGAATCGTATGGCCGACGTGCTCCTTATGGAATTTTTCCAGTTTGGCCGAGGCCTTTTCCTTTTCTTCTCTGTCTTTGGCCTCCCGTTTTTGGTGCACAAGCGCCTCGACCTTTTCGGCGTCACTGAGAGACAACGCACCTTCCGCGACCACGACAATGCTGAAGTGTTTACCCTGTCTGGTCCGTTCCCGGATAGTCTGGGCAACCCGCTCAAGATGATAGGGAATTTCCGGGATAAGAATGACATCCGCCCCGCCGGCCGTCCCGGCTTGGAGGGCCAACCAGCCCGCTCTATGGCCCATCACTTCGACCACGATAATCCGGTCATGGCTGGTTGCGGTCGAATGCAGCCGGTCTATGGCCTCGGTCGCGATGCCTACCGCGGTATTAAACCCAAACGTGACGTCGGTCTTGGCAATCTCGTTATCAATCGTTTTGGGCAGGGTAATGATGTTCATCCCGGCTTTTTTGAGACGCAGCGCGTTCTTCTGCGTGCCGCCCCCGCCCAGACAGACCAGCGCGTCCAGATGATGCCGCCGGTAGGTATCAACGATGGCATCCGTCATGTCGTGGACTCTGCCCCCAATGGACATCCGATGGGGCTTATCCCGACTGGTGCCGAGAATGGTTCCCCCGTCAGTCAGAATACCCGAGAGTGCCCGTCTGTCTAACTCCAGGGTTTGATTCTGCACCAGTCCGCGGAAGCCGTTTTGGAAGCCGATGATCCGGATATCATAGGCCTCCAGGCAGGCCTTACCGACCGCGCGAATTGCCGCGTTGAGTCCGGGACAGTCTCCACCGCTGGTTAAAATGCCTACGTATTGCGCCATACTGTTGCGCCTATATTATGGTTTTCTCCCATTCAATGTCGAGAGCGGGTCAAAAAGTTCAAGACACACAGAAGAATGTTTCGGACGGTAGCCGAACATGAGGGCGCAAACAAGTTGGCAGCGGAAGAGAAACGTATCCTGAGGAGGACAAACGCATGCAAACAGAAGAAACCCGGGCCTTAATCAACACCTATTACGAAACCCTGACGACCGGAGACCGGAAAAAGCTGGCCTCGCTGTTGACCGAGGACGTTGTCTGGTACCCGCCCCAGAGTGCGCCGATTGGGGTGATTGAAGGTCCGGAGGCGGTGGCCGCCGAGTTGGGCGGCGACACCCCGAAAAAGCTGTTCGACATGAAGACCTTCCGCCTGACCATCCACCGTATCCTGGCCGACGGAGACACCGCGGTGGTTCAGCACGCCATCTCCGCCAAGTCCAAAGACGGCGAGCAGTACGATA
>JAJDZM010000114.1 GCA_022824615.1 Candidatus Binatia bacterium
TGTGGAGGAAGCGACGTATGCCGTCAGAGTATTTTGAGAAAGTCAAATCGCTGCTGCTTGATTTAGACTATGCGATTACGCAAGAGGACGAAGGCCAGGAATTATTTATCGTCGATGACGAAGATAGCGGCATCAACAATCTTATCGTTGACTGCGAAGACCCCCTGCTCGTGTTGGAGCAGGTCATTATGCCCATTCCGCAGGAGCCGGGGAATTTATTCCGGCGCTTGCTGCAAATGAACCGGCTGCTGGTGCACGGCGCCTTTGTGTTGGACGAAGAGACGCAGACCATTCTCTTTCGGGACACACTGCGTATTGAGAATCTGGACAGCAATGAATTGGAAGGCTCAATTGAGGCGCTCAGTCTGGCCCTGGCCGAGAATGCAGGAGAATTACTCTCCTATACTGAACACTAATTACTGGGCACTAATCACTCTGGAGGTATATTATGGCAGGTTTTTTTCAACGTTTATTCAAAATCGGACAATCCGAAGCCCACGCCGTTCTCGACAATATGGAAGACCCCATCCGTATGACCGAGCAGGGTATCCGTGATCTCAAAAACGATCTCCAATCCAGCATGACCAGTCTGGCTGAGGTCAAGAGCGTCGCTATTCGCCTGAAAAAGGATGGGGATAGTAACAAGTCTCTGGCGGCCGAGTACGAACGGAAAGCCATGCTGCTGCTGCAAAAAATGCAGAGTGGCGAGATGGATCAGGCCGAGGCCGAGCGCTTGGCGACCGAAGCCCTGAAGAAGAAAGAAGAAGCCAGCCAAAAGGCCACCCAGGCCCTGAAAGACTGGGAAAATCAAGACAATATGGCCAACCAGTTGCAGGGCAAGATCGAAAAGCTGAAATCCACCATTACCAAATATGAGAACGATCTCATTACCCTCAAGGCCCGGGCGCGCACGGCAGCCTCGACCAAGAAGATCAACCAGCAGCTCGCCAAGATCGACTCCTCCAGCACGATCGCCATGCTGGAAAAGATGCGCAACAAGGTCGAAGAAGACGAGTCCTTAGCCCAGGCGTACGGCCAGGTCGCTGATGTCGATAAAAGCGTCGATAATGAGATTGATGCGGCCCTGAGCCAGGGCAACGCCACGGCGAATGATTCCCTGGCCGCGCTCAAGGCCAAGATGGGGATTTCGGCATAGCCCAACTCTATCCCCTCCTCGGAGGGGTGGCCGTAGGCCGGGGTGGGTTCCTCATTGGCACTACGCCCCGAATGAGGACCAGCCCTTCGAGGAAGGGATTTTTCGAGTAAACAGAGGAGCCTTTATGTCTCTCTGGCAAAAACTCTTTGGGAAAAAAGACGAGCAAGCGGACCTCGATCCGCTCAGCGATTTAACCCTCTCAAATTTGAAAGTCGGCTATCTGGTCGATTATGACCTCAAGACCTGGCAGGTCAAAAGTCAAAGCAGCTACACCTTTGACGACACTAAGACGCAGGAATGGGAACTCGACGCCGGAGACGATGCGTTCTTCCTTGAACGCGAGGAGGACGATGGCGTCGAATGGAACATCTCGCGCAAGATAGATTTTTCGGCCCTGGGTCAAGTGGTTCGGGCGCATATCAAGCAGCATGACGATCCGCCTGAGAAAATCGAATATCAGGGAATACGTTTTCGGTTAGTCGAAAGCGGGGCCGGCTATTATCATCCCAACGGGCGGGTTGCCGGCGATGAGATGATCTATTGGGATTATACCGACGCCTCGGAAGACAATACTCTGACCATCGAACAGTGGGACGAAGACGAGTTTGAAGCCGCAGTCGGCAAATACGTCAACGAGTACGAGTTTTCCCATATTCTGCCACGGGAGAAATCGTGAATTTTCGACTGCTGTGTTGACTCCATTTCCTGCGAATGGTCTTGGGCCTAATACACCTCCCACCTGCCCTGCTGGTAATACGCCTGCAAAACGGGCCGGCTCTCTCGATTCACCTCGATCTCATCGGTGTCCCGAAAAACACCCTTCCCAAAATGTGCCATCGCAATCATTGCGTCCTGGTTAAGAAAGCGCGTCTCAACTCCTTGAAAAGATAGCTCTTGTACGGTTTCCTTCAGAGCCGCAGCCTCAAGTAGTTTGGTATCCACCCCCAGCACGAAGCCCCACTCGCCCAGCGTCGGGACATGGTTGTGGTAGGGCAGGACGCTGAAGCCGGCTGCCGCCATCGTTTTCTGAATACACACAAAAGCCTGACGGCTGAAAAACGGGCTGGTCGCCTGCGTGACCAGAGTACCGCCCCGTTTGAGATGTTTCTTGCACAGGCGGTAGAAGTTGAGCGAATACAGCCGGGCCAGTTCTGCGGAGTTGGGGTCGGGCAGATCGATAATGATCACGTCGAATAAATGCGACGTGTCCTGGAGAAAGGAAAAGGCATCCGCATTGACAATCGACACCCGCGGGTCGGCGAACGCCTGCGCGTTGAGTTGCAGGAAGACTGGATGGGTGGCGGCCAGGGTTGTCATCTCCGGGTCGAGATCGACCAGGGTCACGGCTTTGACCTGGGAGTATTTGAGCACCTCCCGTAAGGCCAATCCATCGCCGCCGCCGAGAATGAGCACCTCTTCACGATGGCCGGTCAGAGCCAGAGCCGGATGGACGAGCGGTTCGTGATAGCGCTCTTCATCGTAGCTGCTGAACTGCTGGTTGCCGTTGATATAGAGCCAGTAGTCATTCCGCCAGCGCGTCATGACCAGCCGCTGATAGGGCGTTTGCTTGGCTAGAATAACCGTGTCTTTATACAGAGCTTGCTCGCCAAACAGGAGAATGGGTTCTGCCAGGACGAACAGCCCGATAAGCACAGCGCCGGCCCCAACCCAGAGGCCGCTCAGCAGTCGCGGTGCGCTCAGCAGAGACCGGAAGCGAAACAACAGGAGCGAGGCAACCCCGAAGTTCACCGCACCCAGCGCTATCGGGGTATAGGTCAGGCCGAAATACGGCAGGGCCACAAAAGCAAAGAACAGCCCCCCGATAAGCGCACCGTAATAATCTTTCTCCATCACGGAAGAGATGTTGACCCGGAGTTCTTCATAGGCGGCATTGACCCGAGCAATGAGCGGAATCTCCATACCGATCAACAAGCCAATGGCGATGCCGAGGGGATAAATCACCACCCCCACATTAGTGAGAAAAGGAGACAGTACGTAAGCAGCGGCCGCAGCGCTGGCGCACAGCAGGGACAGCCCGAACTCAAGAACGGTAAAGGTGTCCAGCAGATGTGCGCTGCAATAGCGACTCAGATGACTGCCCAGACCCATGGCAAACAGCATGAAGGACATCATCAGCGTCCACTGCAACACCGCGTTGCCAAGGAAATAAGTCGCAAGCGTGCACAGCACAAACTCGGCGACGATGCCGGCACAGCCTGTAGCAAACAGGCACAGCTTCAGCAGACTAGAGACACCAAGTGATGAGGAAAGACGCACCAATATAGGAGAACATCTCGATATAGGCAGCCCCGAGATTCGGCTGTTCGTGCTCAACCAACTCGGCCGTAATGGTCGTTCCCGGTAAGAGCACTTTGTCCGTAGCCCAGCGGATAATCGGCAGCGCGACCAGGCCGACCACGGCCAGGGAGCAGAAGGTCATCAGATTGTCCTGCCAGGCATAAAAATCGCCACTCACCGCGTAGCGCAGGATATTGCCCATACTCAGCAGCGCACCGGCAAAGCTAACCCCAACGGCGACATTATCCTTTTCGATCTCGTCATGAATGCTATAGGGAGTGATCCACTCGTACACGAGTCCGGTCAGAATCAGGGCCAGTTGGCCCATCCCCCAAAAGCCGATGGCCGTCCAGACCGTGCCGCCCTCACCGGAAATGGCGCCAAACAGAATCAGACCGGTTGCCGCGTATACACCCCCAGCGGTGATGCCCGTTCCCGCGTTTTGATCTTGAATGATCTCCTTAGTGTTGCTGAACTGGAAGAGAATCAAGCGGTCGCTGATCAGGGTTGAGATATTCAGCAGGATGATGGCCAGGATACCGTACAGAAACAGATCCAACACATCATCGACCAAACCGCTCGACGGACCCACAATGGCTCCGCCAATGGCAAACACAACGCCGAGATAGTAGCCCACCAGGGCCAGAGCCAGGGCCGAGTTTTTCCGCTCAACCAGTTCCTCGTAAATATGAAAATCGCGGTGCAGGAAATCAAATACGCGCTTCCCCAGCCAGAACAGGACATAGGCAACCAGGAGATAGATGCTGGCCAGAATCGCAGAGTCGAGGGTCATGACTTACCTCTATTTGCCAAAGCCAAAACCACGCGAGCGCGTCGGGACGCTGCTCCGTCCCAAGCGATTATTGAATCTCTGTTGGAAGCGTTGTCGCTGCGCGACATCTCGGGCGCGACGACGGGCGAAAAAAGACGGTTTCTGCTGCTGCGTAACCGTGCCCCGCGTCCCGTATTCGTTTCCCGTCCGGCCATAGTACGGCCGTCGCTGCGAGCGTGAGCGTTGATAGGAATCGTAGTCGTTCCGGAAGATGGACCCCCGGCCCATCCCGAGCAGGTCACGCATGAGTGCGTATTGGCCGTAAAACGCCCAGAACGACATGCCGCTGCTATTCGTCTGCCACGAGCCGTAGCGCGGATTGCCAACGTAGTCATAACCGGGCGGATGGGGGACATTGTTCTCGCCGTCAGGTGTTTTGGAGGCGAGCGTCATACCGAGAAAATTCTCATTAGCGCGGTAAACGGATTCCGGGACTTGTAACCAGTCAGTGGTCCAGGAGTTTTCTCCTTGGACAACCTGATATTGGTGAAAATACGAAGAGAAGAACGTGCCCTCCTCGCGCATATCGCTCAGAATAATGGCGTATTCC
The DNA here is from genome assembly GCA_022824615.1 of Candidatus Binatia bacterium. Lineage (GTDB taxonomy): Bacteria > Desulfobacterota > Binatia > Bin18 > Bin18 > Bin18. The sequence continues at coordinate 4,837 of JAJDZM010000114.1, forward strand.
GGCGCGGAGGCGAGCTGTGATTTCAATCGATCAAGCGGGCTGGCAGAGGAGCAGGCCGAGAGTAACAAAGCGCAGCAAGCAGCGAGGAGCAGGCCACAACTCCAGAGCCACGGGCTCCGTCGGTGCGGGGCTGTTCTTACAGCTCTCACCATCGTATTGCTTTGCTCGTCCACAATAAAATCACTGTGAAGTAACTTCCCCAGACTGTCAAGCAAGACGCCTCCTGGGAAGGTGGAGGAGGGGCAAGTACGCGGCCATCTCCAGGCATTCTCCCTTGCGTGACACTAATCTTTTCGCTACGACGTGGGCAGTTTTATTCTCTATTGATGCCTAAAGGAGGGGATTCATGAAATACGGCTTGCACTTGGCCGGTGGCGCCTCGGTGTGTGACCGGAAGGTCCTCATGGACGTTGCCCGCATTGCCGAGGAGGAAGGCTGCGACTCGCTCCTCATTGGCGATCATATTGTCCTGCCCAAAACCATTGCCTCTCCATGGCCATATGAGGAGTATAACGACGGAAAACCGAATTACGATATTTATACCAGCATGGAATGGCTGGACCCGTTCGACACCATCGCCTTTGTCGCGGGTATTACCGAAAAGATGCGGCTCGGCCTGAGCGTCCTGATTGTCCCCTATCGCCACCCGTTTGATGTAGCGCGGCGGGTCGCAACCATCGACGTCCTGTCTGGCGGGCGCTTCATTCTCGGCACCGGAGTCGGCTGGCTGGAAGAAGAATTCAACCTGCTGGGCGTTCCCTTTCAGCGCCGCGGTAAACGCACGCGGGAATATATTGAAATGATGAAGGCGCTGTGGACCGAAGACAGCCCGCGCTACGCGGGTGAGTTCGTCACGCTGGAAGAAGATGTCAACGTGCTCCCGCGGCCCCTCCAGAAACCCCACCCGCCCATCTGGGTTGGCGGAGAATCGGTGTACGCCCTGAAACGGGTGGCCCGGTTTGGCGACGGATGGCATATTGCCCTGCTGACCTTTAACCAGATCCGGCCCATGCTGGAGCAATTGAAACGACTCATGGATGAGGCCGGACGGAATTATGACGACCTCGAACTGACGGCCATGACCGATCCGACCCGGACCACACCGGACGATATAAAAACCTACCGCGACCTGGGGGTGAAGGTCTTATACACCGTTCCGCTCAGCCGCGACCCGGATAGTATCGCTCAAGAGGTCCGCTCGTTTGCCAAGCAAGTGCAGGACGTATCGTAACCCGTAGGGACAATGCATGCATTGCCCCTACCCTCACGAAAGGAGAAAACCATGCTGACACGAGACGAAATGTCCAGCGCGTTCGCCCAATGGGGGGTTGCCTGGAACGAGCACGACCTCGACGGCGTCATGGATTTATTTCACGACGAGATTTATTTCGAGAACTGGACCGGTGGCTGGGTCAGGGGCAAGGAGAATCTGCGTCAGGCCTGGACGCCCTGGTTTGCCAATCATGGCGGCTTCAAGTTTACGGACGAAGAGACCTTCATCGACGAGGTTGAACAAAAAATGCTCTACCGCTGGCAGCTCGACTCTCCCTCGTTTGAGAAGGGCCAGGAGAACAAACACGAAGCCCGGCGCGGGATTGATGTCCTGCACTTCAAAGACGGCAAGATCATTCAGAAACTCACCTACTCCAAGACCACGCTTGAACTGGGCGGAGAACGGGTCCGCCTGACACCGTAAGGGCCTTAATCTGACAGCAAGAGGAGCGTACCTGTGGCGACATTTTCTCTGGACCGGGTAGAAATTTTTGGACAAGGCGTTCTGCAGGCCGAAGGCGTGGTCATTGACAAAGATGGCGCGGCCTATGGCGCGGGTCGCAACGGCATTGTGTACCGAGTGACCCCAGACGGGGCGGTGAGTGAAATGGCCCACTTACCGGAGGGGTCGATGCCCAACGGCGTGACCATGGACCGTGAAGGCAATATCGTCTACTGCGACCTGGCCAAGCAGGCCGTGATGCGCGTTTCCCAGAGCGGCCAGGTCTCGCTCATTGCCGACCAGGTGGGCGATGTGAAGCTTACCATGCCGAACTTCGCCAGCTATGACGCGGAGGGGAATTTATACGTCTCCAATTCTTCGAGTGCTCCGACGCTGGAAAAGGCGCTGGACGAACTGGCCCAGCCGGCCCCGAATGGCGCGCTGGTCCGTATCCGACCGGACGGCCGGGGCGATGTCGTTGCCACGGGTATTTACCTGGCCAACGGTACCGCCATTGCGCCGAACGAAGACGCGGTCTACGTGCTGGAAAGCACCCGGGACGACTGTCTGCGCATTCAAATCAGGAAAGACGGGACTCTCGGCCCACCCGAAATATACTCCAAGGACTTTCCCGCCCTGCCCGACGGGATGGCCTTTGACGTGGACGGCAATCTCTACGTCACGCTGCCGGCCAAGATCGGCGGCTCACATGCACTCCAGGGTATTGCCCATCAGGGCGTCAACATGGCCCCGGCCCATCAGATCATCAAGGTCGATACCAATGGTCAGTGGAGCATGTTGATTGACGATCCTGAAGGGCAAAAGCTGAATTTTCCCACCAACTGCGCGTTCGGTGGCCCGGACTTGCAGGACCTCTATTTTGCCAATTTGGAAGGCGACCACTTCAGTCGCGTGCATACTGGCGTACGCGGGCATCCGCTCTATCATCAGCGCTAAACCTGTAGGGGCGATTCATGAATTGCCCCTACCCTCCCGCCGGACCTCACAGATCCATGGGCAGGCCCAGGTGTTCCGCGTAGATATAATGCCGGTGATCCATGAGGGTTGGCGTTGCCGCAGCGGCCACGTCGGGATGATAGTTCTGGTAGAGCGGACGGAAGTCTTCGAGCATCGGGCACTCGTCAGGCGGCAGAGGCTCAATCAGGTGAGAGAAGCCGGCCCAATAAATGTCCAACGCTGACAGCGTCTTGCCAATAAAATAGCGACTGCCTTGGGCCTGTTGCTCTTCAAGCAGGCTGCTCAGAGCGTTCAGGATTTCGATCACCCGCGCGGGAGCCGCCTCCGCAGCCTCGGGCGAGTAGCCGTATTTTGCGCCAAAGGCTTGGAAAAAAGCCCGCTGCTCTTCCGGCAGGTCGGGTGTGGACAGACCCTGATGGACCATCATCAAGCGCCGACTCCAGCCAAAGCCGTGCATGCCGCATAGTTCACTTGCGTAGCCGAACATCTTGATCCGGTCGGCTTGATTGGCCGGAATGAGTGCCGGCTCGGGTTGAATGCGTTCCGCCAGATAGAGCTGCTCGGCCCAGTTTGATTTTGGAAATTCGTCATTCCAGGCGATCGCCGGTGCGGAGGCCTGTGCCGTCCAGGCAATCAGGTCGGCATGGTCGGAGCCGATCTCAAACAGCCCGCGCGTGTACGGAATCTTCTTCACGTCCAGAATGCCTCGAATCCCTTCCGCCCACGGACCGGGGATGCCTTGGCCCAGGACCATCCGCATACCGGATTGCTTTCTCGCTTCTGCAACACTGACATATTCGGCCATAGATGTTCTCCTTTTGCTTCTGCTGTTAATTGCCCTGACCAAGCGGTGGAAGCTGATCCGGCGTCACCCATTCTTCGGAGACGCCGTTCACAAATTCCGGCGGTAAGGCTCTGATGGGGGTTCCCTCAAATTCCGCAGGCAGTTCCGCGGGCCGAGTTGTATACACATACACAACCCCGGAGCCGGGTCGAACCGCCACCACTCCCGGCAATTGTGACAGGGCGTGGTCAGCCGTCGCGTACTGCTTTTCGACGGTGCGGACTTGAGAGGTTTTATAGGCTTTCAGCGCCCGGCTTGAGACGGCTCGACCACGTGCGTCCGTGATACCGCTCGGGATTTCGGCTCGCCGTAGTGCCGCGAGGTCGCCTTGCGGTCGCGGAGCGCACGCGCTCAGGAGTCCGAGCATGATGAGCCAGCCATACCAACGGAAGAATTTTTTCGGAGCCAGCGGTTCTGGGTTAGGCATACGTTCCTCCGTATTCAGATGCTGCACCCCGGGTCTGGGTCAATCGGACCGAGCCTTTTGACAATCTGGAGGCCATTCTTGCTGCCTCGGGCAACCACGATAGGCATGGTCGCATGCTGGCTTTCCGCGTCTATAGCCACCGGACCTGTCGGCGACTCGAAGCTGAGCCCGCGCAGTCCCGTGAGTGCCGCTTCGGCACTGACCTCTCCGCTTTTTTCCCAGGCCGCCTTGAGCGCTTTCACCGCGTTATAATGGGTCAGGGCATGATAACCAATGGGGGTATTACTGCCGTGCTGAGAGCGCACCCGCGCAACGAAATCGGGCACGCCGTCTTCGGGGTCACTCGCGACAAACGGACTCGTGGTCACAATCCGTTTCAGTTCTTCAGGCGTGAGCCCGTCAACCAGAGTGTCGTTAAACCCAATCCAACCGACGGTGAGGTTGTTCAGCAGACCGAGTTCGCTGGCTTGATGCAGGAATTCTTGACCGTGCTTCCGCATCACACAAAACAACACCGAGGCCGTATTCGTCTCTTGAATCCAACGGATGATGGGTCGGAATTGCTGCTCCCCAGTCGCGGTCAGGGCTTGGCCGTGGACGTGGTGTCCACGCTGGTACATCGGAAGGCGCAGTTGGCGGAACATCGTGTTTTGCCAACTGGGATACGAGCCCAGCATGAAATAATCTTTGATCTGCTCTTCTTCATCCAGGTAGCCGACGAGGGCATGGCCATCCTGACTCGTGGTCGGGCCCAGAGAAAACAGGACGGGCGAACAAAAGCCGCCCGCGTGATTGCTCGCATTCACCAGGGGAATGTTGCGCTCGGATAGAAAACGGGCCGCATACTTCCGCCCGGCCGCTGCCCAGGGTCCGATCAGAGCAATCGCCCCCCACTCGTCAATCAACTCCCGACAGCGCTCGGGCAGGACTGCCGGAGTCGTCTCCGAGTCACGGTATTCGACAGCTATCTTTCGGCCCAGGACCCCACCGGTTCCATTGATCTCGGCGATCGCAGTGTCAATGCCAAGCCGCATTTGCCGGGCATACGCATCGGCATCTCCGGTGAGGGGGATTAAGGCTCCAATGCGGACGATCTGTTCCCTGGCAAAGACAGGCAATACGGATGTGGAGTGTCCCAGGAGCGCTGCGGCGCCTGAAGCGGCAATCCATTTCAGCGCGTCACGTCTCTGTATTCGGTTGTCCTTCTTCCGCACCTGCCCTCCTTAGTCTTTTCCCACTTGTACCCGAATCGGCGCCAGATCCTCAGGCGTGAGCTCCATATCGGTTAAGTCCTGAGGTAAATGCTGGTTTACTATCAGGCTAGCCGCGGTACGGCCCATGGCAGACGAAGTCTGGATGCCATAGCCGCCCTGCCCGGCTAACCAGAAAAATCCGGCGCATTCGCTATCCATACCCACGACGGGTGTTTTATCCGGGACAAAGCTGCGCAATCCAGCCCATCTGCGATTGATATGAGCAATGGACAAGGTCGTGGCTTTTTGAATACGGTCTATGGCAACCGCCACATCGTAGTCGTCCGGGAACACGTCACACGGGTCCATCGGGGTTTCATCCGCGGGAGAGGCAAGAATCCCTCCGGACTCAGGCTTAAAGTAGAACTCTTCATCGCTATCTATGACAACCGGCCAGGCTGCGAGCTCTTCCGGCGCTATCCCGGCAGGGCCGTCACAGGTAAAGGCCGTGCGGCGTTTCGGCACCAAGCCGACTGGCCGCGCCCCTGCCAGCCGACCAATGACATCACACCACGCACCAGCCGCATTCACAACGACCGCGGCAGCGTATTGCTGGTCAGGCGTATGGACTTCCCAGCTCGCGTCCGTCTGCCGGAAACGGACCACTTCGGCGTTTGTGACCACCGTTCCGCCCCGGTTTCTTAATCCCCGCAAGAAACCCTGATGGATGGCATGCACATCCAGGTCCAAGGCGTGGGGCTCCAGGATGGCATAGGCGACATAGCCGGGTCGTAAGGCAGAACACAGAACGTATGCCTCTGTGGGTGCAACCGCACGAATCGTGGGAACCAGCCGTTGGGCCTCACCAAGCGTTGCCTCCAGCCCGGCCTTTTGATCCTCGCGGGCGATCCACAGCATCTGGCGGGGAGCGGTCAGCGGGTATTCGGTAAACCCGTCCGGCGGATGTTCCAGAAACGGTCGGGTCGCCAGGGTGAGGCGTCGAATAATGGAGTTGCCGTAATTCTGGGTTAAGACCGCGGCCGACCGGCCGGTCGAATGATGACCGGGTACGGCTTCGCGCTCAAGGACAATGACCCGACCGTGTGGAGCCAGCTCAAAGGCAACCGACGCCCCGGCTATACCAGCCCCGATAATGAGAAAATCGCAGCTTTCCATTTGACGACTCCCTTCGCCTGACCCCGGTCTCTCGTTCTCCTCTCCGCCGGGTCGGGAGGAACCCACCCCGGCCCTGCGGGCCACCCCTCC
>JAJDZM010000293.1 GCA_022824615.1 Candidatus Binatia bacterium
CGTGTGGGGTCATCTGTCCCGATGACGCCATCCTCGACACGTATGGTAATCTGACTCAGGTTCTGAAGCGGGTTGACCGCCCGATAGCCGTTGTCCATCAGGATAACTGCAACGGCTGTGGGGTGTGTATTGATGTCTGTCCTTTTGACTGTATTACTCCCTCGGCCGACAACGGCCCGCAATACCTCGGCCGGGTGCAGGTCGAAGAGAAGACCTGTGTGGGCTGTAAGCTGTGCGAGGAGGTGTGTGGCTGGGAAGGCATCTATATCATGCCGACCAGGGAAAAAGAGTCCTTCCTGACCTCGATCGGGGTCGAACTCGAAGAGTCAACCGCATAGCCGACCATTTCACCGGTCGGCGGATATTTTTCAGATAATCTTGTTGAGCGGGTACTCGATAATGCCGACCGCTCCGTTCTGAATGAGCTGGGGAATCATCTCACGCACAATCCCCTCGTCAATCACGCTTTCCACGGCAAACCATTCGGACTCATACAGGGGCGAGACGGTTGGGGCGGTCAGGCTCGGCAGCATTTTGACAATACGGTCAAGATGTTCCTTGGGCACGTTCATCTTGAGGCCGACTTTCGCTTCCGCGCTCAGCGCGCCTTTCAGCAGCAGGGCAATCTGATTGATCTTCTCGCGCTTTTTCTCATCCCGCATGGCCTGTTTATTGGCAATGAGCTGCGGGTTGGAGCGAAACAGCTCGTGAATGATTTTGAGCCCGTGGGCGCGAATGGTTGAGCCGGATTCGGTCACTTCAACAATAGCGTCAACTAGGCCATCGGCGGCCTTGGCCTCCGTCGCTCCCCAGGAAAACTCGACATCAACCCGGATGCCCCGTTCGTCAAAATAGCGCTTGGTATAGTGGACCAGTTCGGTCGCGATTTTTTTCCCGTTCAGATCGCTGAGCTCTCGAATGGGCGAATCCTGAGGAATGGCGAGTACCCAGCGCGTCGGCTGAAAACTGGCTTTGGAGTATACCAGGTCGATAATGGGTTCGACATCGGAGTTGTTCTCCATGATCCAGTCTTTACCGGTGATCCCGGCATCCAGGGTGCCGGACTCGACATATCGCGCCATCTCCTGGGCTCGGACCAGGGCGCAGCGCAAGGTCGGGTCATCGATACTGGGGAAGTAGCTGCGTGAGCTGGTCGATACTTTCCAACCCGACTTTCTGAAGAGCTCAATCGTCGTTGCCTCCAGACTTCCTTTGGGAAGTCCAAGCCTCAAAATTTCCATATCGTCTCTTTTACTAACCCTGTGGTGTTTGGATTTTCGTGCGGAGTGTGACGGCCCGACACATTCACATCCGACGGATGGGGCCTGTACCGGCCTGACGCAAGTCTACTGATTTCCTGCCCGCACCTCCTACCACAACGGACCGTCTGCCGCAAGTAAAGCATGCCGCCGGAGTTGGCTGAAAAGCGAGTCGCTCCGTTGTTGAGCCAGGGTCGGAGCGAGCAGCACCGCAATAGGCGTTCTCCTGCGTCTTTGCTACATATGGCGCGGCAACGAATGGAATATGTCTGAACCGCGCAAAATATGGTTCAGCGGGAGATGATATCTATGAAGCTGTCCGAGATTGCCGAACGCCTCCAGTGTGAACTGCACGGAAACGCCGACCCGGAGATTACCGACCTCAAGCCCATAGACGAGGCCGGTCCCCAAGACCTTACCTTTGTCAGCAATAAAAAATACTTTGCAAAATTATCGGCAACACGGGCCGCGGCCGTGATTCTGCCGGCCGACGCTCCGGCCGTCCCGCTGCCCTCGCTGCGCACCGACAATCCCGACTTCGCTGTCGCCCAGGTGCTGGGTTGGTTGTATCCGCCGTATGAACCGCCTGAAGGCGTTCATCCCACCGCTGTTGTCTCTCCCTCCGCCCGCATCGGCGCACATGCCTTCATTGGCCCCTATGCGGTGATTGGTGATGATGTCGTGATCGGCGACCATGCTCGGATCTTCGCCCATGTGGTGATTTATCCCGAGGTGCGCACTGGCCATCACTTTACGGCCCATGCCGGAGCGATCGTGCGTGAACGCGTGGTGATCGGCAATCGGGTGGTCTTGCAGAGTGGTGTCGTTGTTGGTGGCGATGGATTTGGCTATGTTCCGCTACCCGACGGGTCGATTATGTCCAAGCCACAGGCTGGCATCGTTGAGTTGCAGGACGAAGTCGAACTGGGCGCAAACACGACGATTGATCGGGCCACCGTAGGGACAACGCGGGTACGGAAGGGGACCAAGATCGACAATCTGGTACAAATCGGCCACGGCTCGGATGTGGGCGCGTACGCTTTTATCTGTGCTCAAGCCGGCCTTGCCGGCAGTACGACGCTGGAGGACCGGGTTCAACTCGGCGGACAGGTTGGTGTGGCCGGTCATCTCACGGTCGGTAAGAATACGATGGTGGTGGCCCAGAGCGGCATTCCCAACGATGTCCCGGCGAATAGTGTCATCGGGGGCTATCCCGCGGTGAACGTCCTTTCCTGGCGGCGCACTTCCGCGGCTCTGCCCAAGCTGCCGGAACTGCTGCGCAGGGTGCGGAAACTGGAGCAGGAACTGGTCGCGTTACAGAAGGAAACGGAGTAGCGATATGGGGGAGCGCGATAGCTTGACCGCATCGGATATAACGGCCACGGGGGACGGAGCGCAGCTCTGGTTGTTTACCGCAACGATATTTATTGGCGCGACGCTGCTGTTCCTGGTTCAGCCGCTGTTCGCAAAAATGGTCTTGCCCCTGCTCGGAGGCTCACCATCGGTCTGGAACACTGCCTTGGTGTTTTTCCAGGCCGTGCTGCTGGCCGGGTATGGCTATGCGCATTGGCTCATGCGCCGGCTCGGTCAGCGCAACCAGATCATCGTGCATGTCGGTGTGTTGGCTATGGCGGCTCTTGTGTTGCCCATCGGCGTTGCCTCAGGCTGGCGACCCCACGCCGGGACACCACCGGCACTCTGGCTGCTGGGCCTTCTCACCGTCTCGGTCGGCGCACCATTCTTTGCCGTTTCCGCGACCGCCCCGCTGATCCAGCGCTGGTTTGCGCGGACCGGCCATCCGCATGCGCACGACCCGTATTTCCTCTATAGCGCGAGTAATCTCGGCAGCGTACTCGCCCTATTGGCGTTTCCGTTCATTCTTGAGCCCGCACTCAGCAGTCATGCCCAGAGTATTGTCTGGAGTATTGGCTTCGGGGTCTTGGCTGTGTGCATCATTGGTTGTGGCGCGGTGGTGTGGCGACGCAGCGATGTGGCGAGTAGCTCGCCCTGGCCGAATGCAATGGAGCGTCCGAACTGGCGTCAGCGCGCGACCTGGATGGTCTATGCCGCGGTTCCTTCCGCTCTCCTGCTTGGCGTCACTGCCCATATCAGCACGGACATTGCTGCGGCCCCGCTGTTGTGGGTGATTCCACTGACGCTCTACCTGCTCACGTTCGCCATTGCCTTTGCCCGGCGTCCCTTGATCCCGCATTGGCTTGCGGTGCGAGCCATGCCCCTGGCGTTAATGATCCTGGTAGCACTCTTCGCCTGGCGTGAACCCATCGGCGTTTTCCTGCCGCTGCATCTGCTGGTGTTCTTTGTGATCGCGCTCATGTGCCACGGTGAGTTGGTGCGTCGCCGTCCTGGGGTGGAATCTCTGACCGAATTCTATCTATTCCTCTCGCTCGGCGGTGTCATGGGCGGTGCGTTTGTTGCCCTCTGCGCACCAGTGCTGTTCAACACCGTCTTCGAATATCCGTTGAGCCTGACACTGGCCGCAGCGTTATTGCCCAGTACAACCCCGCGGGCCAACCGTGGCGATGTCATCCTGGCGCTGGTGATATTGGTCGTACTGGTCGGCGGGAAAATAGTGGCAAGTGGTCTTGGCTGGCAGCCCCACACGTTCGTAGTCCCCAGTATCTGCGTGGTTTTCACGCTGCTCATCTTCGCCCGCCAAACGCGCCCGTTCGGTTTTGGGCTGTGCGTTGGCGTGCTTTTGGTCAGTAGCGCGTACGCCCTGACGAGCAGCGAGGTTCTGTGGCGGGGGCGGAGTTTCTTTGGCGTCTACCGTATCTCCGAGTCCGGTGACCCGACTAACCGTAGCTTGGTCCACGGCACGACCAACCACGGCGGCCAACTGATGGCGGCCAACGGTGATATCAGCCCGACAGCCTATTACACTACCTCAAGTCCAATCGCTGAGGTGCTGACCGCCATGCAAGCGCGCGGTATCGGCCAACGTGTCGGCGTGGTTGGTCTGGGGAGTGGCGCGCTGGCCTGCTATCGTCGCGCTGGTGATACTTGGCGCTTTTTCGAGATCGACCCGCTGATGGCCTGGATAGCGGTCGAGAGCGGTCACTTCGAGTTGATGGCGCGCTGTGCCGAGTCCGTACCCGAGCCCGTGCCGATCGTGCTTGGTGATGCGCGTCTGACCCTGACCGAGGAGCCCGACAGACACTTGGATCTGCTGGTCATTGACGCGTTCTCGTCAGATGCGATCCCGATACACCTGTTGACCCGCGAAGCCGTCACGCTGTACATGGACAAGCTTGCTGAGGATGGCGTCCTGATGATGCATATCTCGAACCGCTTCCTCAATCTTGCCCCGGTGCTCGCCCGTATCGTCGAACAGGCCGGCTACGCTGCCCAAGTTGCCTTTCGCAAGAAGGACGACATTGACGAGGAGACCGACCCCACCGGCTTCCCGGCGCGCTGGGTGCTGATCGCCCGTGAGCAGACAACCCTTGACGGGCTCGCGTTGGGCGAGGTCTGGCAGCCGCTTGAAGCGCCGTCAGAGGGACATGTGTGGAGCGACGATTTCTCCAACCTGCTCGAAGTGCTCCGCTGGACTGGTTGACGTGACAGACCGGGACTCAGCGCCGTTTTGTGACGTCGATGCCAATCCCGCCCAACATGACCGGGCTGCCCCAGGGGTCAACGATGGGGAATTTGCTGACCAGCCATTCCTGCGGACCGTCAGGGTAGGGGACCGTCTCGGTCAATTGTTCGCTCTGTCCGCTGGAAAGGACACGCTGATCGTTGTTTCTGACCTGCTCCGCTACATCGGGCGGAAAAAGATCAAGGTCTGTCTGCCCGAGCCAGCCGAGTGCCTTGTCCGGGGATACGGTCTTCCACAGATGCACCAGGGTCTCGTTCGCATATAAATAATGCCCCTCCAGGTCTTTGATAAAGGCAACACCGGGCAGGTGATGGAGGAAGAGCGAGAGACGTTCTTCCGTCTGCTGAAGCGCTTCTTCAATATGTTTGCGCTCCGTAATGTCCAGGGTTGCGCCATCAATACGGAGCGGCTGTCCATCTTGCCTGGCGTGTGCACACGTACGGGAACGGAGCCACCTGATGCTGCCGTCTTGGGCGACGATGCGAAATTCATATTCGGTTGGCTGCTCGGGTGGCAGAGACTGAAGAGTCTGGGTCACCTGGGCCAAGTCATCCGGATGAATATACTGTTGGAGCGGATTGGGTTTGCCGATAAGCGTTTCGGTCGCGTATCCCGTAATCCGGGTGAAACTCTCAGTCAGCCAGTCCAGGATGAGGTTGCCCTGGTCATCGACGTGAAAGGAGAACGCATAATCAAAGCTGACTCGCTGTCGGGCCTCACTCTCACGTAAGGCTGCTTCTGTCTGCTGACGTTCGATTCCAATCCCTTCGAGTTGCGTCACCCGGTTGCGCAAGGCGACTATTTCCTGCTCAAGCGCGGCTCTGGATTTTCTCGCCGGACCCCTGCTTTTCGTCTTGGTCTCTTTGCTTGTCCCGGCCATTGTATTCAGGGTTCGCCCTTCCGTCAGACTGAGCCGGCTCCTTCTTTTCTATAGACCAATCCATTTGTTGAAGTAAAGGAAAGCAGCGAGTCGGCGGGAGAGCGCAGACTCGCTGGACTGAGGCCCGGATGTCTGAGAAAGAACGCCTCAGTCAGGCTCCCTCTCGTTGGCCCGGATGCAGCAGGTTGGGCCGAGGCGGGAGGGTCAGCACTTCCTCGGAAAAGAACTCGGCGAGATATTGAACGATATGCTTAACGGATAACAGGCCGACCGGCTGCCCACTCTCATCAACAAGCGGTAGCCGCCGGAATGCGCCCTCTCCCATGAGGTTGAGGGCGAAGGCAATAGGGGCATCGACGACAAGGGTTTCCGGGTCGGGCGTCATAACGCTCTCAACCAGGGTCTGATTCAGGTCCAGCCGAGGCCCAATCACGCGGTTCAACAGGTCCCGTTCCGTAAAGATACCGATAATGCTCTGTTCTTGCCGGACGAGTACGCAGCCAATTTTATTCTCTCGCATCTGGGCAATGGCATCCGAGACCGTGGTGTTCGGATCAACAATCACCGATGGGACATACGGCAGCCTGCTGACCGGCTCGTTCAGCAGGCTCTCATCCAGCCGCTTGCTCGGTTCGGAGAGGCGCTCCGTTATGGTCTGCTCTTCCTCTACGATGCCCTCGCCGGGGTAGGCGTCCGTATTGACCTGGGGTGAGGCTTTTACCTGTGCCATAAGCTTCCCTCCTCGACATGAGAATGTTCTCAGGCATTCCTTAGCACCGAGTCAGAGATAAATACAAGAAAAAATGGAGGTGTCTCCGGCTGCCTTGCCCCCTCATCCTCCCTGAGAGGAGAGGGGACGATTCTCAATGGCCGACCGCTCCATCCCGTTCCCGCAACCAGGAGACGACCTGGGGCCAGAGTTTTTTCTGTGCACCCGAACTGACGGCGGCACCGATATGACCGGTCGGAAACACAATTGTGCCTGCATCAGGGCTGCCAACCAGGCCTTCCAACGGCAGGCTGGATTTGGGATGAACAACATCGTCGTGTTCGCCGATCACATTGAGGACAGGGCAGGTGATGTCGTTGAGATTGGCCCGGCGCGACCCGAGCTGCATCTGGTTTTTCATGATCAGGTTCTGGCGTGAGATATCGCCGGCCATCTCCTTAAAAATTTGGCCGGCCATGGGTACATCGCTATTCATCCAGCGCTCGAAGAGCTCGAACATCTCCGCATAGCCCTTCTGGTCCTTGCTCCGATATAGCCCGACATACTTGTCCAGGGCATGATGGACCGGCGCCATGGCGTCGAAGTTGGCCTTCATGAACCACGCCGGACAGTTGCCGTACACAGAGGTGACGAGGTCTATGGTCTGTGGTGAGATATTGCTCATCAACTGTTGACTGGGAAGGTCCTGCACGCTCATGTCGAGGGGCAGGGTGAAATCGATCAGGTTTTTGACCTGTTGCGGAAAGAGGGCCGTATACAGCGTGGTCAGCAGCCCGCCAAAGCAATAACCAAGGAGCGAGACCTGATCGCTGCCGTCCCGTTCCTGAATCGCACGCACCGCGTTGCCGAGGTCGCCGTTCACATAGGCGTCAAAGCCGCGCCAGCTATCCGCCCGCGTTGGCGGAATCCAGTCGATGAAATACACCTCGACGCCGTGTTTGGTCAGCGTTTCGACCACGCTCCGACCCGGCAACAGATCAAGGATGAACGGACGTTTCACCAGGGAATAGACCAGGAGTAAGGGCGTGCGTAGCCGCTGCCCTTGGGCCGGATAGTGTCGCAGGCGGACCTTGCCACCCTCGTAGACTACCGTATAGGGCGTGGTCGGCGGTGGATCTTCATCAACGGGATATTCATCCATGAGCCCGCGCCGCCAACCTTCAAGAGACCGGACCGCCCCTTCCATCCAATATTGTGAAACCTCAGTAAATAACGACATGGTGACCTCCTTGGGGTCTCTGTTTGCTTCAACGTTTTGCTCACCATAGGTTGTTCGGCCCGGGGTGCAAAGAAAACACCTGTCACCTATGTGACGGAAGCCTGTCTTTCCTGTGAACTATGTCGAATTTCTGTCACCTGGGTAACAGTTTCTGACCCAACAGTGCCTTCTCATGAAAAGAGTGAGCAAGATACGGGCCGAAACCCGGAAATGTCTGAACGGGCCGAAAAGCCTGGATTTTTAGGCGCGGAGACAGGGACTGGCAGCTCGGCTGCATAAAAGCTCAGCAGCGCCTGTTGCTCCGGAAACATGTTGCCCAAAAGGAGTCCAGCGATATCGCGCTGGGCTCCTTTTGTTCTGCAGGTCTTCTTATGGAGCGAATTTATAGGACTCCAGGGGGGAGTAGTCCATGCCGAGAATGACCCATTTCCCGTCGAGCTTGGTATAGGTGAAGATATAACGGCCGTGCGCATAGGTCATCTTGCCGCCCTGGGGTGTCGCGGCGAGTTGGTAGTGGCCCCACGCCAGGGCGGTGGTCCCGACAATGCGGAACTGTGGGGTGACCGGGGAGAGTTCGGCTTCTTCATACTGGCCAAAATATGCCTGAACGGCTTTCTGAAAATCAGCCCTGCCCTGGACCGGAAACGGAGAGAAAATGCCGTACAGAACAATATCGTCATGCACGGTCGCGACTGCGGCGTCCAACTCTCGATTGTTGAGCGCGTCAATTTGCGTAGTGAAAGCCGATTTGAGCGCGTCCATGTCCTCATCGGCCAGCACGCGCGAAGAAAAGAAGAGGACGGTCAGGAGCAGTGAAAAAAGGCCGGCCCGTACACAATACTTCAGCATTCGCTCTATCCCTCCACACACGATGATACCGCTGCCATATCACTTTGTCTCACGACAAAAAAGATCGGTCGCGTCCCAGCCTTTCCCCCTCCCCCCAGCAGCCCCACCGGGCAACCACAGGGGGTTGCCCCTACAAGAGTGTCGGGTCCCGAGAGTCCCCAGTCCCCAACCCCAAACTCCTAAGCCCCTTCCTTCGTCTGCCTTGCCGTCAGCAGTTCATCAAAAGAGTCCCGCAGGCAGGCGGCGTATGACCACGGATCGGATACGAGACTGGGATCAACCGTCCCGCCGATAACGAGGGTTTGATGATAACTGACAATGGCATTGAAAAGTCCGATGCCGGCCGACAACAGGCCAATCGGCCGGAGGGCGAGCAGTTCGTGTCCCGCCAGGTAGAGCGGGGTTTGCGGCCCTGGGACGTTGGTTGTCACGGTATTCAACACCAGATTTGCCGCTGGCAGTTGTCCAGCCATGATTTGCCACACCGGCGGGACCCAACCAAAACGATTCAGGAGATCATACAGGAAACCGGCCTGGTTCTGTTTTTTGATCTGATCAACCGCCGCCCGCTGCGCGGCATAGCGTTTGAGCGGGTCCTGTTCATCAATGAAGAGTGGGGCGAGCATCATGGACACCCGATTGCCCAAGCTGCCCTGTTCATCTTCCTGCCGCATACTGACCGGACACATGGTCCGCAGCACTCTCTTGGCCGTGGAATACTGCCGGGCGCGTAGATACTTCCCCAATCCGCCGGCGATGATGGTCAGAACGACATCATTGACCGTGCCCCCCAAGCTGGTCCGGATCGAACGGATATCGGCAAAAGGAAAATCGACCCAGACAAACTGTCGTGACGATGACAAGGTCTTATTGAACGGTGTTATCGGGGTCGGCTGGGACAGGCTGGGCAGCGTCTGCATGAAGGACAGCAGGGCCTGTGAGGTCTGCGCCGCCTGTAACGGCCGGAGCCATTGGACGCTATCGGTCCAGCTTCGGATGGTCTCAGTCAGTCGGTCGTTGAGGGCCTCTCGTAATTGGCTGGTCATATCCGGCAGGGGCTGTGGTTGCCACGGCTGGGGCGGAGACGAGGGGGGAGGGGACTGCGGTGAGCTGTCATGCGTGATCGTCATCAGGTCAACCCCAGACACGCCATCGACCATGGCATGGTGGACTTTCCAGATAATGGGCGTCGTCCCATCCGCCCGGCCGCGCAGGATGATCATCTGCCACAGGGGATGGGCACGGTCGAGTGGCGGCGCGTATATCTTGCCCCCAAATTCAGACAACACCCGGTCGTCTCCGGGCGCAGGCAGGTCTACCTCTTCGATGTGCCGCTGGAGGTCAAACGCCGGGTCATCCTGCCAGGTAGGGTGTGCAATCCGCAGAGGTGGAAAGATGACTTTCTGGCGATAGCGCGGCAGGAGGTGGAGTCGTTCCTGGAGGACCTGGACCAATTCTGCTTTGGCAATATGGCCGTCGTAGACGAAGCATGAGCCCACGTGCAGCGGCTCGTTTGGCTTTTCAAAATACAAAAAGGCCGCATCTGCCGCGCTTAAGCGCTGGCTGAGGGGCCGCTGGGCCGATGACGCGGGTCTGCTCATTGTCTTCTCCTGGGGGCCGGCTGGATAGTCTGGCGCTCTGTTATCCTGAGATCAGCGGCCAAACAAGGCGTCGAGTCCCTTTTGGAGCAATTGTTCTTCCAGGCTGGGTGTCATGTCCGGCTGCTCGGACGTCGTGCGGTCGGAGCTGTCTGCTTGCTGCGCGGCACGATCCTGCTGTTTTTTCTTTGCAGGGCGTAACTTGTCCAGAATTCTTTCTTGGACCACGTCTTGCAGGGCTCTGGTCGCCGCGCGCTGGATAAGGGTGCCGATCTGCCGCGCGTCCAGGGTTGGGCGAACGGCGGGAAAAACACCGGCCAGAGCAAATGGAATTTCCACGCGATCCTCAGCGTTTGCAATATATCTCAGTTCCTTGGTTACTCGCATGAGGTCAGAGGAGAGGGTTTGAGACAGGGTCAGGGAAGCGGTCGCATCGACCTGTTGTTCAAAATTCATCCAGCCTTCTGCCCGTGTCCGAAAGTCACGCGCGGCAATACGGAGGCGGTCGAGCTTGATTTTTCCATTACCGAGCGAGAACTGACTGGCAAATTCATCAAACTCGGTATGAGGAGAGGCGAAAATTTCCGGATATTTCTCTCGGAGTTGTTGTGGCAGGACGAGCGATAGGCCCGGAATACCGGTCAGGCCGGACAGGACACCTTCGGCCAGATTGAACTCCCGCAGCGCTCCAGCCGTAATTTCGGCCTTCCCCTGCCCGCGCAGGGCTGCTTTGAGGACATCCCAGGTGTGGCCATGCCCCGAGACCGTGAAATCGAGCGAAGCCGTCCCCTGGACTGGCGGGTCTGTCTGAGCAAGTGCTGCGCGAAAGAATGTCGCCAGATCGACGGCAGCTACCTGAGCGGTGACAGCCATGCGCGGGGGCTCCGCTCCAAAATCATACTGCCCGCTGCCATCCAGCGTGCCCTCAAAGGCGTGCAGTTTGAAACTGTCGATCCTGGCGGCCTGGTCGGCGACTGAGGAGTCAAGCTGCAAATCGGTATAATGCACCTGGGCAATATGTCCCTGTTTTGATGACAGCTGACCTGTATGGCGAAGGTCGCCGTTTTGCAGCCAGACCCGGCCTGTGGCGGACACCGCTTCGAGTCGGTCCTCCGAGGTTTCGGTTTGAAGGTCTGCCAGCCTCACTACTGGTGCGTGCAACTCATAGGCGGCTTTCAACGGTTGAAATTGTTCAATCTGAGCCTCAAGCTGAAGTATGGATTCTCCAATGCGGGCCGTTGTCTTGGTCAACTCGGCCCCCTGACCCGTTAAGGTGATAGCTGCCTGCATATCCGTCAGCGGCTTTGGCAACTGTGCCGGAGCAGCGCTTCCATCCCGGAGGCTCAACGTCCCTGTGAGTTTGGGGAGTTGTTCTGCTGTGAGTGGCCCGGCGACCTGCAGATGCGTCTCGACGCTGCCCGCTGCGTTATAGTCCTGGAGGAGGGGCAGAAGATCATGCAGCTCTGCCAACTCGGCACGATTCGAGTCAATCGTCAGGTCGAGGGTAGGGGCGTCGAAGCCAACATTTCCACTGAGCGTCAGGGTCAGCGTATGCAGATTGAGCGTGAGTTCCTGGAGGGCGGCGGCCTGGGGTGTCAGTCGGGCCTGAGTCGAAAGGGCAAAGACGCTTCCGGACGGCTTGTTGAAGAACTCGCCAAAATGCAGTGCGCTGTCGGTGGCCTCGACCCGGCCCGTCAGCGCCAGATTGGCAGGCGTGCCGCTCGCCTGGGCGGTTACGGAGATAGGGCCCTCAACGATAAGGTCCGGGGGTAAGTGTTCGCTCACAGGGCCAAACTGTCGGACACGCTCAAGGGCAAGCGGCCCCAGCGTCACGGTGGCGTCCAGCGTGCTCTCGGCGAGTGGGGCCGGGACCTCGGCACCAAGCGGACCGAAGCTGCCCGCGACCTGGAGATTAGGGTCATCGGAATCGAAGATGGCCGCTTGCAGGTCAATGTCGGACAGATGCAGGGCCCCGACACGACCGGACACATCGGTTTTCAGACTGAGTGGGCCGGAAATGCCCAGCCCTGGCGGGAGGTGCTGGGTAAGATCCGGCAGGGCTTGTTGCAGGGTGCTCACGTCAAGTTGACTGATTGTTACGCTGCCTTCGAGCGGAATGGCATTGGGATGCTCCAGCCCTTGGCCGACCGGCCCAGCCTGTACGTCCAGGCTGATATTGTGCCGGTCTGAGAAGACGGCTGCGTCAAGTTCGAGACGCACCGGTCCGTCAAGACTCACATCATGCGCCCGCAGGTCGAGCTGGGCCACCCGAAAATCCGTTCCGGCCTGCCGGTCCGTATAGCGAACCTCTCCATTCTGGATATCGAGGAAAGCGACCAGGAACAGCAGGGGAGGGGCGGCTGTTTCGTCACTTCCCTGTGATGTCTCTTGCGGCGCTTTTTGTGCCGCGTTCGCCGTCGTGGTTTGGGTCATGCTGGTGAAGTTGAACTGTCCGTGCTCATCGCGGATAAACTGAATCTGTGGGCTGTTGAGGATCAGACGGCTGACCTGGATTTCCTGGGATAAGAGCGGCCACAGCGCAACATTCACCTGAAGATCATCGGTCCGAACAAAGGCCTCGGTCGAAAAGTCTGGATCGTCGGCAATGAGAAACTGGGTCAGACGCACGCCTATCCCGCCCCACACGGTCACCCCGATTTCCTGGACCTCAATCTTCCGGCCAAGTGTCTGTTCGACCTGGTGCAGAATCCGGTCTTTGTTACTGGCAATCAGGCTGTTGAGGTTGATGAGGGCAAAGGCGAGCAGGCCGACTGCGACAAGAAGAACTGCACCAATAATCAGTAGGATACGCATCTCAGCACCTCACTCACGATGAATATACTCTCGTCAGGCTCGCTGCGGTCGCTGGGCCGGGGAAAACCCACCCCGCCGCTAGCGCGGCACCCCGCCCAAGAGGGGATGTGTACTACTCCCCTCCTCGGAGGGGTGGCCGAAGGCCGGGGTGGGTTCCTTTTCGCATCACCCCGCCCAAGAGGGGATGTATTCTGTCGAGACACGACGAAGAATCTACACGATGTCCAGCAGTTCAGGAATGCTGCGGATCACGTGATGCGGCGGAGTCGGACTGTCCGGTGGATCAGTATCCGGCCGCGACCAGAGCAGAACCGAGCGCAGACCTGCCCGGTTGGCGCCGGCAATATCCTGCTGGAGGGAATCCCCGACAAAATACGCCTGATCCGGCGCACAGCCGGCTTGAGCAAGGGCGCGTGAAAAAATGGCCGGGTCAGGCTTGCAGGACTGGGCGTCTTCACTACTGAGAAGGGAATCAAAGCAGGGGCCGAGTTGGGAGAGTTGCAGCAGGTGCGAAAACTGGTCGTTGTCGGCATTGCTGACAATACCGAGATGGAGGCCCCGCCGGCGTAACGCGGCCAAGGTCTCAGTGACCCCGTCCCGCAGTTGAAAGTCCTGCTCCCGGCGTTGGTGTTGAGCGGCCCGGTAGCGAGCGAGCTGTTCCTGGGTGAAGGTTGTTCCGAACTGGGCTGCGGTGGCCTGCAAGGCGTCCTGGAACATATCGCGGTGAAGATAATAGGGGCGGGGCAGATATTGGTAAAAGACCTTTTTCAGAGCCGCCCGGTAGGCCCGTCGGATATCCTGCGCTGTTGCCGTAATACCGGCAGCCTGGGCCAGCCCGATCAAGCAGGCGCGTTCTCCCGGTGCGACCGTTTCATAGTCAAACAGGGTGCCACCAAAATCAAAGAGAACCGCTCGTGTGTCCGCCATACCGTGCCCTGACTCTCTTCACTTCCGCGCCAGGAGAGTAGAGAGGCTACGGGGGCGTGTCAAGCAAAGACGCGGGTGACGACAGGATTGGTAACCACGACACGTCCTGCCCTTGCAGTACGATTGGTTGAGTAATACCCTTACTTGTAATACTCAATGGCCGGTGAGAGGATACGATGAAAGTCACGGTAAAAGGTCAGGTGACCATTCCAATACAGATTCGGGAAAAACTCGGCATTACACCTAATAGCGAGGTGGACTTTGTTGAGGAAGACGGACGGGTGTACATCAAAAGAAAAATTCGGCCCACTCCACCCATCAGTCGCTTTCACCGGTTCCGTGGGGCAGCCACCATCAAAATGACGACGGACGAAATCCTGGCGTTGACCAGAGGCGAAGAATGACCCCCTTTCTCGTGGACTCCAATATTCTCCTGGATATTTTTGAGGACGATGCGAAGTGGGCGGACTGGTCGGAAACAACCTTGCATCGGTATACAACGTCACACACCCCGGGGATCAACCCGATCATCTATGCCGAGGTATCCGTCGGTTTTACCCGTATTGAGGAACTGGAAGCGGCCTTGTCCGGCTGCGGAATCCACGTGATTATACCCAAAGAAGCTCTCTTTCTGGCTGGGAAAGCGTTCCTCGCGTACAAGAAGAGAGGCGGGGCAAAAAGCTCGGTCCTGCCCGATTTTTTCATCGGTGCGCATGCCGCGGTGAGCG
>JAJDZM010000087.1 GCA_022824615.1 Candidatus Binatia bacterium
CTTTTTTGGCTATATCCTCCATCTGCTGCTTGACGAGCTTTTCAGCGTGGACCTCTTGAACTCACGCCTCAAAAGCTCATTCGGAACCGCGCTCAAAATCGCCGATTTCCACAATGCGCGAACCTCCCTGCTGATGACGGCTGCGGCGCTGCTCACGTTCTTTTCAACCCCGAGTGCCCAGCCTTTCCTGGACTGGGTCACCAACAAACAGACCTACCTCAATATCGCCGATCGATTTCTTCCCGAGACGCTGTGGTTTGTGCTGTAGGGGATTGGGAAGCACATCCAGCCCCTCACCCCAGCCCCCAATTCCCAGACTCTTCTCCCTCCTCTTGACCCGATCTGGACAGCGGGTCATCATGCTCCGGCTTGATTTTCCGTGAGGAAGGTAAAAACCGATTCTATGCTAGGATTTTCATGTTAGGACGGCTTGGGGCGGTATGGGGAATTGGCGGTGTCATCCTCTTACTGGTCTATTCCATCGCCCGCCTCTCTGTCATTACGCTGGACGCTTTTCACTACGAGTTTTCCTGGTATCACTGGCTGGCGCTCGGCCTGAACGTCGGCTGGATGGCCTATTCGGAGGGCTATTACGGCTTTCAGTGCGGCTTTGCACCGCGGGTCGCGGCCCGCGCAAAATATCTGGCCGTCCATCCGAGTCCGCTGTGTGCATTGTTGGCGCCTGTCTTTTGCATGGGCTATTTCTCCATTCACCGGCCCCGACAAATTTTCGTTTTCGTTCTCACCGCCATGGTCGTCGCCTTTGTCCTGGTCATACCCTATCTGGCTCAGCCGTGGCGCGGCATTGTCGATGCCGGCGTTGTTGTCGGTCTGTTCTGGGGATTGATCACCATTGTGGTGTTTGCCTTTCAGGCCTTTACGACGGACGATTTTTCGTATTCGCCCGAGGTGCCGGGTTACATACCGGAGTAGCGACTCGCGCTGTCCCCTTGTGCCCCTCCGACGGCTTCACCCTGCGCAAGCTTCGGCAAAGCGTCAGGTTCCAGGGCGGTACAATGGTCATTGATCTGGGTCGTCATCTTTGCCGCGCCTGTAGAATAGCCCGGATCATTCCGCTTGACAGTGCCGAAGGGCTTCAGGCAAAACCGGAACGAGAGAATATACACGACAGAGGAGACAACTCATGTCCGGACCGTTAGCTGGTTATCGCGTTATTGACGTTACCCAGATGTTGTCAGGCCCCATGGCCACCATGATGCTGGGCGACCAGGGGGCGGATGTCATCAAGGTCGAACCGCCGGAAACGGGCGACCTGACCCGTGCCCTGGGTGGCAAGTCGCGGCCCATCTCCCCGTTTTTTTCCACCCTGAATCGGAATAAGCGCTCGGTGGTCCTGAATCTGAAAGACGAAAAGGGTGTCGGCCTGCTCAAAGACCTCGTCGCCTGTGCCGATGTGTTTGTCCAGAATTTCCGGCCCGGCATAGCCGAGCGGATGGGAATTGGTGAGGATGTCCTGCGCAAGGTGAAACCGGACCTCATCTATGTATCCATCAGCGGCTTTGGCGAAAAAGGGCCGTATGTCGGCAAGCGCGTGTACGATCCGGTTATCCAGGCGCTGTCCGGTCTGGCCGATATCCAATCCGACCCGGACACCGGCCGGCCACGCATGATGCGGCTCATCATTCCCGACAAGGTCACTGCCCTGACCGCAGCCCAGGCCATTACCGCCGCCCTCCTGGCCCGGGAACGGACTGGGGAGGGGCAGCACGTTCGGCTCGCCATGCTGGACGCGGTGGTCTCGTTTCTGTGGCACGAGGGTATGACGCAGTACACCTTCATGGGCTCGGACATCGGCCCGGCCCGGCCGGCTGATACGCGGGATATGGTCTTTGAAACCGCGGATGGTTATATCACCGCAGCGGCGGTCTCGGACAAGGAATGGCAGGGCATGACGCGCGCCCTGGAGCGGCCCGAGTGGCTGGAAGACGCCCGCTTCAGCACACCTGCCGGGCGGGTCAAATATGCCGATGTGCGATTGGATATGACGGCCGAGGTCTTGAAAGAAAAAAACTCGGCCGACTGGTTGGAACGCCTCGATGCCGAGCAGGTGCCGTGCGCCCCGGTCAATCGCAAGGCTGATGTATTGACCGACCCGCAGGTTGCGGCCAACAATTTGATTGTCGAATCCGACCATCCGCACGCCGGTCATATGCGTCAGGCCCGCCCGGCCGCGCGGTTCGAGGGCACGCCCGCGGAACTCCTGCGTCAGCCCGCCCCGCTGCTGGGTGAGCAGACGGACACGATTCTGACCGAACTCGGCCTGTCTGCGGACACCCTGGCCGAGTTGCGTGAGGCCGGTACAATTGCCTGAGACCTGATAGGCAGATGAGAACGTCGTGGACTAATGAAGGAATTCCGATGGGACCGCGAAAAAAATGTTAGACTCCAAAAGGAACGAGGAGTCAGTTTCGAGCAAGCTCAGGTAGCAATCGAGAGAGATGGCCCGCTAGATACCCTGGAGCATCCTAACTCGGAACGCTATCCGCATCAGAAGCAATTCATTATTTTGCTTTACGACTATGTTTACGTCGTCCCTTTTGTGGAAGAAGAAAACGATACGTATTTTCTCAAGACAATCTATCCAAGTAGAAAACTGACGAGAAAGTATCTTCGACAAGATGAGGACTAGCAATGCCCAACGAACATATCCACGAAGAGCCGCTGGACGAAGAAGAACGGCAGTTGGCAAAAGAACTGGAAGCTGGGGAGTGGGTCTCCGATCCCTCCTTCGTGGTGACAGATGAATTCGAGGAAACAGTCTCTGCGCTTGAAACAACTGCCAGCGAGCTTGAACGCGCCAAAGCAGACCCATATCGGTGGAAATGGGCCATCCTGGCCCTCCACAGTGCCTTGCAGGGCATGATGGCCTTAGCCCTGAGAGGCGGCAATAACTTAAGGGTGCTCAAACCCGAAGATGCCAAACGTTTCCTTGACGCCTATGATAACGGCACACCGATTCCGGCGGATCTGCAAATGGACGATTTCCTCAATCTATACAAAAAGATCAAGAGCGATATTATGCTTTTTTATGTAAACTCCGAAAAGTTTACACCCCAAGGAACCCAGGGACGGTCCATAAAGCGACTGAACCGGCTTCGGAATCAGTTCATACATTTCACCCCGCGTACCTTCATGCTCGTACTTAACGAACTTCCCGAAATGACACTGGATTGCCTCAACGTTGCTGGGTTTCTCGCATGGAACTCAAATAATGTTGGCTGGGATATAAAAGACAATGGGGCCGAGTTGGTTGAGCGGGCGAAAAAAGCGTTCGAGGCTGCGGCTAAGGCGGCACAGGAGATAAAAGAAGCCTACGCTCTCTCGCCTCAGGTATGAGGGTATTACTACTCGTATGGGCGAGTAAACGGACGCGATTCTGGCGGAATTATATTTCATCGTCCCTGATAGAGTATTCATTGAAGGCAATCCAAATTACCTTTGACGAAGGGCTCTTAGAAACGCTTGATCGGGACGAAGAGGTCCAATGGAATGGCCGCTCGGCGGTCATCCGTCGAGCTGTGACCGACTATTTGCGCAAGAAACACCGAGAGGCGATTGCAGAAGCCTACCAACGTGGCTATGGCAAACACCCGACAGATTCAGACCTCGATGGCTGGGCGAATTGAGGTCTTTCAAGCTGAACGCCGCAAGCGGCCGGCCTTCCAGAGCAGGCTGAGTAGCACGACCCAGAACACCTGGGCGCCAATAGCAGCGGCCCACAGAAACCAGGCCAGTTTGCCGACAAGGGCACACAGCAGCACGAGTAGAGAATAGTCGCGGCTGGTCAGCCCGGCGACCATCTTTTCAATCCAGATATCTTCCCAGCCGTCCCGCGTCCGGCCGGCGTCTTCGGTTTTTTCAGCTCGCGTTACCAATGGGAAGGAAATGAACGCCGCGGCGGCCAGCAGCCCGCCGAGCAGCGGAGCGGCGGCCAGTCCATCCTGTTTCCAGACCGCCACCCCGACTCCGAGAAAAATGGCAATATGGACCACCGTATCCAGGGTGATGTCGAGCCACTCTCCCAGCGGCGATTCCAGCATTTTGACGCGCGCTACCTCACCGTCCACGCAGTCAAGGACGGTCGAGAACTGAAGCAGCAACGCCCCAAGCACCGACCCGCCATAACTGCCCAGCAGGAAGCAACTCGCGCCCAGCAGTCCGGTCAGAAATGAAAGAATGGTAATCTGATTGGGCGTCAGCGGAGTGCGGAGGAAAAGGCGGGTGAGCAGCCGGGAGTACCTGCGGTTGAGATAGGTATCAACCAGACCGTCGCGTGGATTTTCCAAGGTGAGCAGAAAGGCTTTCTCAACCGCACCACAGTCGTCCTGTTGGGTCAGACGATACAAGAAGTGCTGACCGGGAGACCGCACCGGAAGCGGTTCGATGTACTCTTGTGACAGGCTTCCCTCTTGTGTCCAGGCCACCAGCAGCGAAGCGAGCTGTGAAACAGGGGCAACTGTCAGGCTTGCATGATTGGAGTCACCGCATACCTGCCAGCCGTTCTCGCCTTCTTTCCCCACGTCCTGAATCAAGGCCGGGCGGAAAAGCGTATCGCACGAGAAAACCAGACAGTGCCCTACGTCGGAAGGCAGGTCTGTCGGCAGCGGATCGTGCGGCGTGACCCATACCACGTCTGCGGTGAGTCGCGGGTCATTTTCCAGCGAGCGTTGCAGGACTGCCGTCTCTTCATGGCGAGCCAATACGTAGCAGACCCGTGCACCTGCTCGCTGGGCTGTCAGTAGCGCCCGTTTCAGCAGCGAGAGCCCACCAAAACGTGTCAGTGGAGGCGGGGCATCCCCTCTTCCGGTCGAGATCACAGCAACATGAACCATACGCGACCCAAACCGATACATTCGGCTGCTGTTGCTGGCAAGTCCTGTCCTGAGCCATGTCGAAGGAAGGGCCAAGAGAAGACTTGATTGCCTCCGCCGACTTGAACGCTTAGGATGCACTCAGAATGAGGACGGAACGATCTTGGTACGCGGTAGTCTGCCTGCTCGTGTGCGGGCTGAGTAGCTTGCTTCTGGTCGCCTGTGCCACGGAGAAAAAAGATTTTATGGCCTCGGCAAGAGAGCTTGAAAGCCGCACCTTGTTCGCCCCGGCCATGAAGGAGTACGAAGAGGCCATCGAAGAGAACCCCAATAACGCCGAAGCCTATTATCGCATTGGAGCGCTGGCCAACGAGCTTGGCAATACGGAGTTTGCGGCCCAAAAGTTCCGCCAGGCTCTGAATATCGATGCCAACCATCCGGGCGCGAAACGAGCGATGACAACCTACCATATCAACCGTGGGACCATTGCCCGGCAACAGGGTCGGCTGAGCGCGGCCCGGAGCGAGTTGCAAGCCGCGGTGCGGGTTGACCCCCGCTCAAGTGTGGCTCAGCTTGAACTCGGACGGGTCCACGAAGCAGAGGGCCGTCTCGACGATGCCCTGCGGGCCTATATCGCTTCGGCCAAGGCCGACCCGCAAAATATTGACACCCAATTGGCCCTCGGACGGGGATATCTCGCCCAAAAGCAGTATGCTGAGGCAGAGACGGCACTGAAGGCGGTACTGGATGCCAACCCGGACAGGGCGGAAGCCTATACCGGTCTGGGCGAAGCCTATTTTCACCAGGGCAAGAAGCAGCCGGCCCAGCAGGCCTTTGAGCAGGCCATTCGGCACTACCTGCTCAAAGGGCGGCGCGACCTGGCCCAGCAGGTCAAAGAGCGGGCGGACACCCTCTTCCCACCAGATTCAGAGACCAAACAATAAATCGGACAGTCCGAACCGTTTATCGTTCCGGGGCAATGTCCTCAAGCGTGCGGCCGCTGGTCTCGGGAAAGACCAGCGCGACCAACAGCGGGGTGAAGAGCATAATCAGGACCAGGGTTGAAATCGCCGGCCAGTGCGACTGATACACGCCGTACAGGACCGATTCGAGCATCAGCCCGATACTCCCTCCCACTGTCGCAATAATGATTCGTACTCCAGCGGCGGTTGAGCGGTAGGAGGTCGGGAAGAGTTCGGAGCCATACGCGGCCAGTACGACATTCACGCCGAGCAAAGTGAAAATCATCAATACCCAACTGGGAATGACGAACAGGGCCGGCACATTGTAGTAGGCAAGGGTGAAGGTCACCTGCCCGACCAGAAAGCCCATCGTTACTTTCTTGCGCCCGATGCGGTCGCTCAGCCAGCCGGCGAAGGTATTGCCCACAATCGCAAACGCCCCGGCCCCAAACGTCATCAGACCCACGCCGCCCGGTGTCCAGCCGTGTACGTCCTGGAGATATTTGGGGCCGAAAAAATTCGCCGCCGACTCGGCCACGGCAACCACAAACAACACCGTGGTCACGGCCAGCAGGCGGCCCGGATACATCCGTACGAGATTCACCAGGGGTTGAAGCATGGTGTCCGCGCGCTGCTGGCGATGAGCCTCGAACCGGGCCGTTTCGGGTAGTGTGCGGCGCCAATAGGCCAGCAGCAACAAGGGACCCAGCCCCACCAGATACAGACCCCGCCAGCCGTTCTCCAGGTGGCCGACCAAGGCAAAGAGCAGCGCGGCCAGCCCTGCGCCCGTAGACTGGATGGCGGCTAACGCACCAATGCCCCAACCCCGGACTTCGGGGTCAAATTCCTCGGCAATGACAACGACCGCCAACAGTGACTCGGCCACGGCAAAGGTCCGAGCGAAAAACTGGCACACCACAAAAATAGTGGCATTGGGCGAAAAAGCGGTGGCCCCCGTGAACAGGGTATAGGCCAGAATGGTGAACAGCAGCACCCGCCGTCGGCCGATGCGGTCGGCGACCAGGGCGACGCCAAAGGCCGGCAACGCACCAAAACGGACAATGGAGCCCAGATAGCCGAGCTGGTCTTCGGCAATCCCCAGTCCAGCCTGTATCTGTTTGAGCGACAGGGTGAACAGATACAGGTCGTACATCTCAAAAAAAGAAGCTGCCGCCACGAGGCCCAGCACGCGCCACTGCCGGCGGGTGAGGGCCGGCGGACGGCCCAGAAACCAGGCGAACCGCAACCAGCCGGGTCGATAGGTGCGATCTGCCTCAACAGACGGCAGTGGTTGGTGGTGGGCCGGGTCGGACATGGAGGAAAGCTTTCGGCTGCCAGTCTATGCTCATTCTTGAGTCTAGGGGTTATCCAACTTGGCCTCTAGTAGGGAACGCACCGAAAATGCTAAACAAAAGATGTCGTCTACAGGAAAGCAAAGGAGGGAACCTGCATGGCAACTGCTGCACTCGACGCGCCGCTGACAAACGGAGCGACCCGGACCTGGCACGAGAAGTACAACTTCGACACCGGCCCCATTCCGATTGAGCCGTATATCTCCGAGGAGTATTTCAGGCTCGAACAAGAGCGCGTCTTTCGGAAAGTCTGGCTGAATGTCGGTCGGGTTGAGCAGATCCCGAACCCCGGCGATTATTTTGTCAAAGACCTGCCCATGTGTCGCACCTCTCTGATTGTGACCCGTGACAAAAAGGGCCAGATCCACGCCTTCCACAATATGTGCGCCCACCGCGGCAACAAGGTGGTCTGGAACAGCGGCGGCTCCTGCCAGAACTTTACCTGCAAGTTCCACGGCTGGAGTTATGGGCTCGACGGAACCCTCAAATTCGTGCCGGACGAGGAGAGCTTTTTTGATCTCAAGAAAGAACGCTTAGGGCTGACGCCGGTCGCGATTGATACCTGGGAAGGGTTTATTTTCGTCAATGTTGATCCCAGCCCAAGCGAAACCCTCCAGGAATACCTGGGCGAGTTTGCCGAACGGCTGAGCGGCTATCCCTTTGCCGAGACGTCCAGCCAGTGTTTTTCCTGGCAAACGGAGATCAAGTGCAACTGGAAACTGATTAAGGACGCCTTTCAGGAAGCCTACCATGTGGCCTTTCTGCATACCCGCAGCTTGCCCGACTCCTTTACCAGCCGCGATAATCCCTTTGGTCACGCGCTTGACTTCCGGCTCTTCGAACGCCACTGTCAGCTCTCCGCCTTCGGCAATCCCGAACACCAGCCCAGTCCGGTTGAGGCTCTGGCGTATCAGGCCGGATCGCTCATTATTCCCAATGAGTTCACGCGCGAATCCCTGCCATCAGGGGTGAATCCCACCCGCGACCCGCGCTGGTCGCTCGACCTCAACATCTTTTTCCCCAACTTTTTTGTTGATGTGGGCCACGGCACGTATTTTACGTATAATTTCTGGCCGTTGGCGGCTGACCGGTCCCTCTGGGAAGTGCGATCGTATTTCCCAAAGGCGCACACCGCAGCCCAGCGTTTCAGCCAGGAATACAGCAAGGTCATCTTCCGCGACATCCTCACCGAAGATGCCAGCACGCTGGAGCAGACCCAGGAAGTGCTGGCCTCGGGCGCGAAAAAGGAGTTCATCCTCCAGGACCAGGAACTCCTGGTGCGCTTCGGCAACCGGGTGCTGGAAGACTATATCAACGGTGCACAGGCCTAGTCGCACGGGGATTTCACTGAAACGGGGCGGCCTGCGGGTCGCCCTTTTTTATATAAAGCGTTGCAAAAACGAGACGGCCGCCCGGTTGAAGGTTTCGGGCGCTTCAAGGTTGACTGCATGCCCGGCGTCGGCCTCAACAACTTCCAAATGGGGTAAGGTCTGCTCGGCAAAGCGGCGGCGTGGCACAAAGCGTTCTTCTTGCGCGCCACACACCAGCAGGGTCGGCACCCGATTGGTTTTCATCAGTGCCGGCTCAATGGGATCGGCGAGTGAGGTATAGCGCGCCGTGTAGGCGGCTCCAAGGGGATCGTGGCGCGTCGCGTCCGTGCACAGCGCCTGTTTGAATTCCGGAGCGAGACGGCGCGCATTCTTTGGATGGACGGCGATTCTTTCGAGCGCAGCCGCCCCATCGCGCTTCACCAGCGCGATCAGTTTGTCGGTCCCCGGCCGCACCTCTCGTACCCAGTCCATACTGCTGAACGCGGTCGAGGAATTGGTCACCAGGTGAGCCAGGACCCGGTCCGGATGGGCCAGGACATAACGGAGGGTCAGGCCGGCTCCGAGCGACTGACCAATGACAAACCAGTTTGCCACGCCAAGCGTTTTCCGGATGCATTCAAACGCCTCCACGTAGCGCTCCGGAGCGTACTCATAGGGGTCTTGGGGGGCAGGTGAGCGGCCGTGGCCGAACAGCTCAACCACCACCGGGCGGCACACCGTAGACAGTGCCTCCAGGTTAGGCAGCCACTGCGCCCGGCTTGAGAGAAAGCCGTGCAACATCAGTGCATACGGTCCTTGTCCGGCCCGGACTTCGTAGTATGGCAGCAGCATGGACGAGGTTCTTAACACGAACGCGGGTAAGCGGGATATGGGGGGAGGCGGTCTACTTAAAACTTCCTGTGACTGGTATTCACCATTGCTGGACGGGCGATTCGGGTGACTGCGGACAGACGCCAGGACACCCTTCCCGCTGAGAAGAATCCGGCAATCCCTCAATCTGCGCAGGGTTCACCGCGCTGATTAGAAAGGTGCGCTTTTTATAATACAGCCGCCCTTCAAAGTGCAGCGGCAGCCCTTCGGCTGCGTCACTTTGGATATATTTCATGATGGGGGCCGGTCCGGTGAAGAAGAGAAAGCGCCCAAAATGGCGTAGTACAGTCGGCGTAGAGTTGCCTGCCATCCGCACCTCAACATCCCGGATGCGCATTTTCCACACTTCGCCGTCCAGACTGATTTCAAAGTACGGGTACAGCTCGCCGATCTCATCGTCCGGGCGAATCAACACACCAGTCAGCCGTATGGGGATGCTCTGCGCGGCTGCGCTGAGCGCGTCAGACAACAGGAGAAGAGCGATAAAAAGTACCCCAGCAGTCGGTCGCATACATGCTCTGTGTCTTCGGTGTCCATCTGGTGAAGACAGCTGAAGGGCGGCAAGGAATATGGAAATACTCTGGTCACATCTATGGATTCTGCTACTCTGCTACAAGGCAGAGGAATGCTACGAGCAAGGAGCCACAGCACCCATGAATACGGAACAGATCAAGAGTTCTCTCAATACCGAAGGCGCGGCCATGCTGTATTGGATTTGTCTGATGCTCGGCGTCTTCATGTGGACGATCGGCGAACTCACCACCACCTCGCACCTCCGACAGATATCACGTGATGTCGAGGAACTGAAAGCCCTGGTGGAGGAGGTCCAGGAGCAGACCGAATGTGTGGAAATGGCGCACGGAACCGACCCCAAGCACAACGTCTCCAGCCAACTGCCAGCAATATGAGCAAGACAGTCCGTGCTTACTCTGATGCCTCCCATCATTTCTCTCTCATGACATCTCCTCTTCCCCCCTCCCATATAGACGCGGCCAAGCCTCTTCCCGTATGTTGGGCTCCTGTCCAACATACCTGGAAGGAGTACCTCGTCATGCACCTCTACGATTTTCCACAGTCGCCCAACTGCCGCCGGGTACGGATGTATCTGGCGGAAAAAGGGATCACTCTTAGCCTCAAACCGCTCGACTTGTTGAGCGGAGAGCAGAGAACGACGGCCTATCTCCACAAGAATCCCTTTGGCGCAGTCCCGCTGCTTGAGCTCGACGACGGCTCGGTCATCCCGGAATCGCTGGCCATTATCGAGTACCTGGAAGAGTATCATCCCGACCCGCCGCTGTTTGGCACGACGCCGTTTGAACGCGCCCAGGTGCGAGCATGGGAGCGCCGGGCGGAGTTTGGGGTTTTGCTCCAAGGGACCCGCCGCTTTCTGCATACCAGCCCGTATTTTGCCGAGCGGATCGAACAAAGCCCGAAAGTAGTCGAGGAAGCCGGTCAGGTGCTCAGCGAACGGCTCTCCCTCTTCAATACGCATCTGCAAGACAACGAGTGGCTGGCCGATGCCTACTCGGTAGCTGACATCTCGCTGTTCGTGGCCATCGAGTTTGCTGCTAGGTCGGACTTTCAACTCGATCCGGCCTGGGCGTACGTGCAGCGCTGGTACGCGGCCGTACGGCAACGTCCAAGCGCGGAGGCGTGATACATTTTCTCACGCCTACGGGAAATGAGATTGCCCGGCGGTTTTGCCCTCACCCCCAGCCCCTCTCCCAGAGGGCGAGGGGAGTCCTGAGCTTGTCGAAAGGCTGGGTGAGGGGTACAACGACTGCCGATACTGCATAAGTAAGGAGAGAAATATGAAAGCCGTTGTTTTCGACCAGCTCGGTGGTCCGGAGGTCTTACAACTCGGGGAGACGCCCGATCCGGTGGTGCGGCGGGGCAAGGTGCTGATCAAGAATCATGCAATCGGCATCAACTTCGCGGACACCCTGTTCCGCCAGGGCCAGTATGCCATGCAGCCCAAGCTGCCGGACATCCCGGGGCTTGAAGCGGCCGGAGTGGTTGAGGCGGTTGGCGACGGCGTGGAGGGAATCAAACCGGGCGACCGGGTGACTTCGATCGGCATGAAGACGTATGCCGAGTACTCGCTCGCGTCAGCCGGCCAAGTCATGGCCCTGCCCGACTCGGTCAGTTTTGAGCAGGGCGCGGCCTTTCCGATTCAGGTGCTGACCGCCTACCACATGCTCTTTACCTCCCATAATCTGACCGCCGACCAGTCGGTCATCGTCCATTCGGCGGCCGGCGGTGTTGGTCTGGCCGCGGTGCAGATTGCCAAAGCGGTCGGTGCACGGGTGATCGGCACGGTCTCGACCGATGAGAAAGCGGTCCTGGCCAAAGAGTACGGCGCGGACGAGGTCATCAATTATGCCACCCAGGACTTCGCGGAGGAGACGCTCAAACTGACTGACGGCAGAGGCGTGGACCTGATTCTCGATGCGGTGGGCAAGCCTACCCTGGAGAAGGGCCTGAGCTGCTTGGCGCCGTTCGGTCATCTGATCCTCTACGGTCGGTCCGGCGGCGTGCCCGATCCGCTCAATCTGTTTGGGCTGTTCCAGAAATCCATCAAGGTCAGCGGCTTTATTCTCTATACGGTCTCGGCCATGCCGGAGGTCCATCAAAAAGGCATTCAACAATCTCTCCAGCTCATGGACGAAGGTAAGCTCAAGCTGCTGATTGGCAAGTCCTTTCCCCTGGCGGAAGCGGCCGAGGCCCATCGCCACATGGAGTCGCGTCAGTCGGTCGGGAAACTCGTGCTGATTCCGTAGGGCGGGCGACAGCGAGCCAAGGAGACTCCGCCATGACCTGGCAAGCGCAGTGGGGCGACAAACTGGTGAGCGCGGACGCCGCGCTTGAGCGGATCGCGCCGACCGACCATGTTTTTACTGCCGGCCTGACCGGGACGCCGTTTACGCTGTGTCGGGCTCTGGTCGAAGACCGGCAGCGCCTGCAGGGGCTGCGCCTCAATACGCTGATTTCTTTGTTTGACTGGAACCTGCCCGGCCTCGACGCGTACTTTCACTTCGAGTCGTGGTATCTGAGCCGGCGCGAACGGCCCCTGCTCCACCAGGGCAAACTCGACTATGTGCCGGTCTCCTATTTCCGGGCGGAGGCCCTTCCCTACGGGATAGACGACCTGGACGTGTACCTGGTGACGGTGTCGCCGCCCGACCGGCACGGCAACTGTAGTTTTGGCACGTGCGTAGGCATGTCTCTGCTGATGACGCAGCGGGCCGCGCGGGTCATTGCCGAGGTTGACCCGAGTTTCATCCGAACCGGCGGGACAAACACGATTCATGTCTCGGAAATTGACTGCCTGGTCGAACGCCAAAGTCCGCCGGCCACGCTGGTCGCGCCCGAGACCTTTACTCAGGAAAAGCAGGATATGATCGATGCCATCTGTATGCAGATCGCCAACGATTTGCTGGAAGATGGGGATACGATTCAGATTGGAGCGGGCGATATGACCAGCCCGCTGCTCGGCTATGTGTACGGCCGGCGTGACCTCGGGATGCAGACCGAGATTATTCCGCCGGGGGTCGTGGCGCTGGTGCGTGAAGGTATCCTGACCGGAAAAAGCAAGGCGATTCATCCGGGCAAAGTAGTGGGTACGGCCTTCCACCCCCAGTTGAGCGCCGAAGAGCTGGACTTTATCGACCAGAACCCGGCCTTTGAGCTGTACGATTTCAACTATACCGACGATGTGCGGCTGCTGAGCAAAGACCCGCGCTTTACGGCCATCAATAATGCCCTGAGCGTTGATCTCACCGGACAGGTCGCATCCGAATCCATCGGCTGGCAGATGTTTACCGGTACGGGCGGCCAGACGGCGTTCGCTATTGCGGCCTGTCTGGCCGGTGGAAAATCCATTATCGCAGTGCCGTCGAGTTCGTTCCTCGATGGTGAGCGGATTTCCCGCATCGTACCCACCCTGGCCTCCGGAACGGTGGTCACGACCCCGCGAGCTTTTGTTGATTATCTAGTCACGGAGCACGGGATCGCCACGCTGCGCGGCAAGAGTCTCCGCCAACGCGCACAGGCCCTGACCAGCGTGGCCCATCCGGACTTTCGGGCCGAGCTGCAGGAGGCGGCGGAACGGATGTTTTACGGAAAAGAGTAAACGCGCCCTCCAACAAATCTCCAAAGCTGGGCACGTTTGCTCTTTCAGGCCTGAGCCCTCAATCCCGTCCCTCATTGACCCGGCGCGCGCAAGCTGTCATGAAAAGGGCTCATATCTTCACCCTAAGGAGGACGCAGTGAAAATTGGTATTACGATGTTTGCAACGGATTATGCCATTCGGCCCGATACCCTGGCCAAGGAATGCGAGGACCGGGGCTTCGAGTCCATCTGGTTTCCCGAACACACTCATATTCCGGCCAGCCGCAAGAGCCCGTGGCCGGGTGGTGGGGAGTTGCCCAAGGAATACTGGCATACTCATGATTTGTTTGTCGCCCTGA
The DNA here is from genome assembly GCA_022824615.1 of Candidatus Binatia bacterium. Classification (GTDB taxonomy): domain Bacteria; phylum Desulfobacterota; class Binatia; order Bin18; family Bin18; genus Bin18. The sequence goes on from JAJDZM010000087.1 coordinate 13,818, forward strand.
CGGCAGCCGCGGCGGTGACCAGTACGATCAAGATCGGCAGCGGCATTTGCCTGGTGATCGAGCGTGACCCAATTACCATGGCCAACGAAGTGGCCTCCGTGGACCAACTCTCCAACGGACGCCTGCTGTTCGGCATCGGCGGCGGCTGGAACGCCGAGGAAATGGAAAACCACGGCACGCCGTTCAATCGGCGCTGGAAGGTCTGCCGCGAGCGGATCGAGGCTATGAAAGAAATCTGGGCCAATGAAGAGGCCGAGTATCACGGCGAGTTCGTGGACTTCGATCCGATCTGGGCTTACCCCAAGCCGGTTCAGAAGCCGCACCCGCCGATTCTGATGGGAACCTTCAACGGCGGCTTGAAGCGGGTCGTCAACTACTGTGACGGCTGGATTCCGGTCGGCTTCGACACCTCGACGCTGCCCGAGTCGATAAAAGAGCTGCACGCCCTGGCCGAGCAGGCCGGTCGCTCGCCCGAGGACGTGCCGGTCTCGGTTTTTGGTTCTTCCGATAAGGAAGAAGCCTTGGCCAGCCATCAAGAGCTGGGCGTTGAGCGGGCCGTGCTGTTTCTCCCCTCGGCCGATGCTGACACCCTGCTGCCGCTTCTGGATCAGTACCAACCCTATATCGCAAAGTTTGCGTAAATCATTTGGGGGCGCACGGCCGTGCGCCCCTCAGAGCTCCTGATTGCGGGCACATCCGCCAGCGTGTCCCTTGACATCGCTCCAGCACGAGAGGAGAGTGGATGGGCCAACTGTGGGCGATTCACGCTTATCCTCTTCCGCGTCCTGCTTGAGCATCTATCCTCCATTGTTGACCGGTTTCTGACATCTCACCGTGCGGAGGTGTCGCTTACCTGGACGCTTACCGGTCGAGCCATGGGAGGAACTGGTAGTGCGCGGCGTTCGGAGGAGGATACCAGGATGTTCGGCATACCGCTGGAAATTATTGCGATAGTGGGCTTTATTGTGGTGGCAGCCATTGCGATGTATCGGGCGGATCAAAAGAGAAAAAGCGCCTCAAGCGACTGAGTTGAGCCGTCTTCACGGGAAGGTTGCTGCGGGGCTGCTAGCGGCGGCTCAGCAGTCCTGCGAGTCAGACCTACAGTCCAGGCTGGTGTGATGCTGCGCGGGGAAACTCAACCGCTTCCGAACGGCGAACGAAGGCGGGTTTGAGGACTCCCGGTACGCAGCCGCCTCTATCTTCTACAGCCGGGTGTCCCACGTAGGTACTTTCCAGTTCCTGGGGCCACGCCAGCGATACTTTTCCAGATTGATCTTGCCGTTGCGGTTGAACGCCACCCCTTCTTCCTCCAGCAGCCAGCGTTGTTCTTCGGCGCGCAAAACGTCGCCTCGCAGGCTGATGCCGCCCGAGGCGTTAATCACCCGTTGCCATGGGACTTTTTTCACTAAAGGACGCGGCAGGTGTCGAAGGGCTGTGCCGACTGCCCGTGCGGCTTGAGGTGCGCCAAGCAGGGCTGCCACCTGTCCATAGGTCACCACTTTTCCACGCGGCACCTGTGCGACCAAACGATAGACATGGGTAAAAAAACGTGGCGGTCGGTCGGGCATGGAAAACGGGTTTCCCCTCTCTTATGTGTGACGCGAAAAGGAACCCACCCCGGCCCGGCAGCTCCACACGTCTGGCGAGCACTGGTTCCCGGGAATGTGTATCCTCCTCTCTTACGAGGCAAGCACCCCAAGCTGTTTGAACAACCCGAAGACGTCCCACGAGAGCCAGACTTCTTCAATCTTCTCGTCCGCCAGGCGATACACTGCCACACCCGCGACCACGACTTCCCTGCCCGTTGGCGCAACACCCATGAAGTTGCCGTCGTGCGTGCCGTAGAAGGTCCAGCGGGCAACCACTTTTTCGCCTTGGGAGACAAAATCCTCTATCGTGAAATGGACGTTTGGAAATCCCCTGCGCACCGAAGAGACGATCTGTTTGACATCGTCCGGCCCGCCGCCAAGATCATAGCCGGCCGGATAGTGGCTGACATAGGCTGGGGAAATGAGTTCATCAATAGTCTCCATTTTGCCCTGATTGAGACAGTCTTCAAAATAGCGACGGACAATAGCTTTGTTTTTTGCAATAGACATGAGTGTGCTTCCGATTACGGGTTGTGAATCTCGCGCTTATACATCCTGCTGTTCGGGTGGCGGGGGTGGTGCGTCCTGCCGTTTGCGGCGCTCGGTCCGCTGGACGCCGGGTACCAGCTTGGACACGGTTGTTGCGCCCTGCCAGTCACCCTGGAAGTCTGCGGCAATAACGGTGACCCGGACCATCTCACTCACACCCTGAGAGTTCGGGAGGAGATTTGTCTCCAACCGCCCGCCCTCGGGTAGCAGGGCATCGACATCCGGTGGAGGGAGCACGCCAGGGTCTTCGGGATAGTTGCCAATGGCCACGCGGTAACGGGTCTGGGGTTGCTGTTGCACAACGACGGCCACCGGGTAATCCAGGCCGGTCGGCAGCCGGTCCGGCACCTCAATCGTCACATTCGGTGAAGATGTGCCAAACCGTCCCTCCCGGTAGGTGGCCAGGCGTTTGTCGGTGTAGATTTGCCACTGCCCCGCGTTCTTTCGCAAGAGATGCGACAGGACATCGGTAATGACCACCTCGCCGGCTCCGATATTGCGAAAACGGTCGGTATAGCGCAGGCGCATGGAGGTCGTGATTGCCGCGCGCGTGTCGTCCGCCTCCGTGACATCGATCTTCTCAACGCTCAGCGATACCTTGCTCTGCCGCAGCCGTATCAGCACCTCGCCCACGCCGTGCTTCGACCGTCCGGTGCCGCTGATGAAATCATCCGCATAGACGGCAAGCACTTGCTCTGGGTCAAAAGCTTCCAGCCCGTCAGCGAGTTGCTCCAGGGTCTGCCGCAGGTCGGGTGGAACCGCTGGGTCAGCGGAGCCCGGCAAGTGTTCACAGGCTGTCCCCAGGTACACAACCAGCAGCACTGCGGGAGCGAGACGCAAGGCGTTCATATCTGAGGCTGTACAGAAAAGCGCGCCTCTCGACAAGCCTGGGAGCGACGCTAGCGCGTTTCACGATACGTTGTAGCCGTGCCAGCCCGCACTCCTCAAGGGGGAGAGAGACCCGCTACACAATATCGTGATTTGCTCTAGCTGCAAAAAGCGGAACAGATCAAAACAAACTGGGCTCCGTCTCTGAATGTAGCGGCCGGAGGTCTGGCCGGCAGACACTACAGGGTACATAGCCAATTGCTTCCGCTCGGGTACGCGAGGCAATGAATATCCGATTCCCCGCCCGAGCACCCTCTGAAGCCTCGCAGTGCGGTCGGCAAAATATCTGTTCCGTTTGCCTGCCCACATAGAGCTGGTCCTGGGCAATGGCAAAACCTGAACGTGACGGGACAGTCGGTATACCTTCAACCGCAAGAATATCCCGCTTGAGCGTGATCTTATTGCCGGCATAGCCGGTGAGGCTGCCATTACTGCCAACAATGCGGTGACAGGGGATCCGAATCGGCAGCGGATTGTAACGCAGGGCCTGCGCGACCGCCCGGACGGCTGTGGGCCGACCGATTCTCTCAGCCAGCCCTCCATACGTTGTCAGGCTGCCGTAGGGAATCTCACTCGCCGCCCGTAGGACCTGACGCTGAAAATCGCTCCGCATGAGGGCATCATCCATCACCCAATCAAGCGCTTGTCGCGAGCCGCTCAAGTAGGCTTCAAGTTTCCGGGTCAGCGCCACGATAGCGCCCGCATGACCTTGAGAGCGCTCAACTGCAAATTTTTCTCCGAGCTCCTTTGCCCGATCTCCGGGGTCGTCGGGAGAAGCGAACTCAACCAGCGCCACCCCCTTATCCGTTGTGCCAATCCGTAGCGGTCCGATGGGCGAATCCCAGATGTTCAGGACGAGGCGCGGTCGAGCGTCCGCAGTCAGGTGGGTCAACTGTCTATCGAGCGTGCGTCGAGCTGCGGCGAGGCCGGTCTCCGGGGCGGGTAAAGAGTTGAGTTGGAAGCGAACCTGTTTGTACTGTTCCAGGCGCTGAGCGCAGTCCGGACAGGTGGTCAGATGACGCTGGACTTTCTGCCGTATAGGCGGTGAATTTTCGCCAAGCGCTTCGGCAATAATATCGTCTTCCGCAAATCCACACGCGAGCGCGTTACGCTTTTGGGTTGGCATGGCCCCTCCTTTCTTCTCCTGCCACGATCTGTTGCCAGCAGGCCCGCAGCTTCTTCAGAGCTTGATATACATGCGCCCGGGCGCTGTCTTCGGAGCAGTCCAGGTTTTCGGCAATCTCCCGGTAGGCGAGCCCTTCAAGCTGCCGCTGTATCAATGCCGTGCGCTGTCGGAAGGGTAAGGCCCCAATCGCGCTCAGGAAGAGTTGGGCTGTCTCCTGGGAATGAAACGTTTGTTCTGGTGTTGTCGGATGAACTTTTGAAGAAGGTATGGAACCGTCCGCGACAAATACCTTTCTATAACGCTGACGGCCGCGGATATAATTTTTCACGAGGTTTGTGGCAATCCGAAAGAGCCAGGCGCGGTGGTTCGCATCAGTCGGCAGGTCGCCGTAGGCACGGTAAGCTCGGAGAAAGGTCTCCTGAAACAACTCCTGCGCGTCGTCGCTATTGCCCGTACAGCGGATGAGATAGCGATAGACGGAGCGCTGATGGAGATCGACGATCTCCCCAAATGCGCTCGCCGTGTTACTGGATTGTTCTGCCACAGGTGTCATCCCAATCTTCCGTCTGAAGACGTTATACCCCGAGCCCGCCTGGCAGGGGAGCGAGCATCCCAAGAAAGCACGTCAGTGAAAACCACACAGTGAGCAATGAGCGACATGTAGACATAAAGCGTAACCTCCCTTTCTCTTACGTTCTCTATATAAGACACCGAAGGGGGCTCTGTGTGAAAAAAACAATTGCCTGACGGCGCTCCGGTCCATATAGTCCGAGTGTTATGCCGCGCATTGCGACGACGCTTGTCGCCTGCCTCGTTCTGGGCGCGCTTTCGAGTGTCCTGACGGTACCGTCTCCTGCTGGGCGGGCAAGTTTTTTCCCGCTCGCTCTGCATAATACCTGGACGCACGAAGTGAAATTCTCCGGGGGCGATTATCACTACTATATGACGGAAACCGTAATCCGGGATGATTTTCCGCTGCTTGACAGCGTGTCCTATATTGTTGCCGAGGAGTACGAACCGTTAACCGACAGAGCGCCCGAGGCGAAAAGTACGGTCGCCTATATGCGCAAAGACGGTTTTCTCCTCCGCTACCCCTGGCTTGATTCCGAACATGACGTCGTGTGGGACACAAATCTTGGTGAAGGAATCGAACGGGTCCTGCCCAGCCCTTATACCGGAGAGCGGAGTTGGGATGCCAAGCTCCAGACCAATGCCTGGCCGCTTGAGGGCGGTCAGGATGTGACGGCCTCGGCCCACGCGCGGATCGACCCGGTAGCGGTTCGGGTCCCAGCCGGAACGTTCCACAACTGTCTGCGCGTGGAAACCCGGACAACGAGTCGGGTCGCTGACCCCAGACGCAAGACCACGGTCTTCCACCTGCACTACACCGAGTGGTACGCGCGCGGGGTGGGCCTGGTTAAAGCCATCAGTAGCGAAGGCGCGGGCACGCCGGTCAAGAGCGTCACCGAACTGGTGTCCTATCGGGTCTATCCGCCGTCGGACTAACCTCAGTCTCGGACCGGAAAACTTGACAATCTTCGCTTTTACACCTCGGAAGATACGGACGACTGGCGTAAGAGCAGTTTTTGCTTGACTTCCCATTCCGGTTTGCTAGGCAGCATGGAGGGGGGGGACAGGATGTATCCCAAAGCCATCGAGAATTATTTTGCACCGACTGATGTCGCCGAGGTGCTGACGCTCCTCCATCAATACGGAGAGCAGGCCAAACTCCTGGCCGGTGGCCAGAGCCTGATGCCGCTGATGAAGCTGCGGCTGGTCGAGTCACAGACCATTATTGATCTGAACCAGGTGGCTGCGCTCGACGACATTCGCGAGGAGGATGGCCGCCTCCACATCGGCGCGCTCGCCCGTCATGCCGACGTGGCCACCCACCCGCTCATTCTGCAATCCTATGCGCTCCTGGCGGACGCCGCTCGGAATATCGGTGACCCGCAAATCCGAAACCGGGGGACGATTGCCGGCAGTCTCGTTCATGCTGACCCTTCGGCGGATTATCCGCCGGCAGTCATGGCCTTGGACGGCCAGCTCGTGGTGGCCAAGGCGGATGGTGGTACACGGACGGTTGCGCTTGACGACTTTCTGGCCGGCCCGCTGATGAGCGATATTGGCGAGGATGAATTGGTCACGCGGATTGAAATTCCAGCGCCGGCCGCGCGTTCCGGTGGCGCCTATGCCAAGCACAGTCAGGTCGCCGGTGACTTTGCCATTATCAGCGTGGCGGCCCATATTACGCTCGATCCGAGCGGGATATGCCAGCAGGCCAGCATCGTTGTCGGCGGCGTGATGCCCAAGCCGGGCCGGGCCGAGCAGGCTGCCGGTCTGCTGCAAGGAAAAGCCCTTGATGCGCCGCTCCTGACCCAGGCCGGCGAAGCTGCGGCCGAGGAAGTGGAAACCGAGGATGATGTCAGAGCATCGGCAGCCTATCGCAGCCAGCTTATTCGCGTCACGGTGCCGGAGGTGGTGCGTCAGGCCAGCACCCGAGCAGAAGAGTAAACGCCCCTTCCATATGTACTCTTGAGGAGAGTCGGCATGAAACGGAGCATAAGCATAACAATTAACGGCGAAGTCTACGAGGAGACGGTTGACCAGCGTCTCTTGCTGGTTGACTTCATCCGCGAGGTGGCGGGACTGACGGGGACGCATGTCGGCTGCTCGGTCGAAGGGCGCTGCGGGGCGTGTACGGTGGTTCTGAACGGCAAGGCCGTCAAGGCGTGTCTGCTGCTGGCGGTTCAGGCCGATGGGGCCAGCGTGCTGACCATCGAGGGCTTGGCAAAAGACGATGCGCTCCATCCTATTCAAGACGGATTCTGGGAGAAGCACGGCTTACAGTGTGGGTTTTGCACGCCCGGATTGCTGATGACCCTGTACGAATTTCTCCAGAATCCCAAGCATTCGGACGAAGAAATTCGCACTGCCATGTCGGGGGTGATCTGTCGCTGTACTGGCTACGTCCATATCGTCGAAGCGGTCAAGCACGCCATCGCCACGGTCGAGGCCCTGCCGCCAGAAGAGCGCAAAGAGTGGTTTCCAGTATAAACAGGGGGAGCGCGTCATGGCTACTGCAAACGCCTGGGTCGGACAATCTATTAAACGCAAAGAAGACCATCGTTTATTAGTTGGGGAAGGACAATACCTGCCTGATATTGTCCTGCCGCGCATGGTTGTCATGGGCTTTGTGCGCAGTATTTACGCGCACGCAAAAATCACGTCCATAGACACCACTCAGGCGGCTGCCCTGCCCGGTGTGCGGGCCGTGCTCACCGGCGCAGATGTCAAACATCTTGGGTCGGTACTGTCGGACATGAGTACGCCGAACCTGCCCGGCGAGACCAACCGGCCGATCTTTTGGCCGCTGTCGATTGATGAGGTGAAATACGTCGGTGACCCGCTGGCCGTTGTGGTCGCTCGCGATAAATATACCCTCGAAGACGCGATTGAGCTGGTCGATGTCGAGTATGAGCCGCTCGATATCGTCATCGACCCCGAGTACGCCCTCCAGGCTGACGCGCCGCGGCTGTATCCTGACTGGGGCGATAATGTACTCTACCACCAGCACATTCCCGCCGGTGATGCCGAGGCGGCTTTTGCCCAGGCGGACCTGGTTATTAAAGAGCGCTTTCGGTGTCACCGCACCGGCGGCCAGCCCATGGAGACCCGTGGCTGCCTGGCAACGTATAACCCGGGCGAGGGGCTGACCCTGTGGCTGACCACGCAGCGCCCGCACATCAAACGTCATCTATTGGCCGAATACCTCAACCTGCCACACAGCCAGGTGCGGGTTATTATGCCCAAAGACATGGGCGGCGCGTTTGGAACAAAAGCTCCGCTCTATCGGGAAGAACTCATGGCCTGTCATTTAGCCATGAAACTCCGCCGTCCGGTGAAATGGATCGAGAATCGTCAAGAAAGCCTGATGAATGTGGGCCAGGGGCGGGATCAGATTCATCAGCTTGAACTGGCCCTCAAGAAGGACGGCACCATTCTTGGCCTGCGGGACCGAATTCTGGCCGACTGCGGCGATGCCCGGACTGCCATTTACGTCGGCTTTGCCATGCCCTTTTTGGGCGCGATGTACCTCATTAACGGTTATGACATCCCCAACGTGGATATCGACCTCACCTGTGTGGTCACCAATAAAGCCTGTCTGACGCCAAGTCGGGCGTTCGGTTCGTTTGCCGGGCGCTTTGCACTCGACCGAGCCGTTGAAATGGCTGCCCGCGCTCTGGAGATCGACCCGGTTGAGATTCGTCTCAAAAACGCTATCAAGACCTTCCCGCACGTTTCGGCGGTGGGCGTCCACGTAGACTCGGGGGACTTTCCCGGCTCGTTTGCCAAGGCGTGCGCCGCGCTGGATTACGACAATTTTCGGCAAGAACAGTCCGAGGCGTGGCAAAACGGACGCTATCTCGGCGTCGGCTTCAGCATGGGGGTGGAAATTTCCGGGGTTCCCTCCGAGGTGCTGGTCCCCATGGAACGCCAGCCCGGCTTTGGCGTAGCAACGGTCCAGTTCGACGCGCACGGCAAAGTCCAGGTGGCCGAAGGCGATTCGCCGCACGGCCAGGGACATGAGACGACGATCGCCCAAGTCGTCGCCGGCGAACTCGGCCTGTCGCCGGAGGATATTTACGTCACATACGGTGACACCCATTCCGGCCCCTTTGCCGCCGGCACCATTGGCTCCCGCGGCGCTTCCTATACGCTCAGCGCCGCGGTGCTGGCCGCGCGCGCCCTGCGACCCAAGATGGCCAATATTGCCGCCCACCTGCTGCATATCGAAGCTGGCGAGGACGACTTTGTCTTTCGTGACGGACACGCAATTTTAACCAGAGACGAAAGCCAGCGCGTGCCGATTGCCAAAATTGCCGAGGTGGCGCTGCTCTCCCCCACCGAACTGCCGCCCGGTATGGAGGCCGGTCTTGAGCATACCTCCCATTTTGAAGCTGAGACTGCGGGTATGCATAGCTGCAACGTTCACGCGGCCCAGGTCGAAGTGTCTCCCGACACGGGGGAATATAAAATTCTGCGCTACGTTGCGGTGGATGACGCCGGACAGCCCATTAATCCTATGGTAGTTCGGGGCCAGATCCACGGCGGGGTGGCCATGGGGATAGGCAATGCGTGCATGGAGGAGTTCATCTACGACGAAAACGGTCAGCAACTCACAACCACGCTGTTAGACTACCACATCCCCTCCTCCCTCGACCTCCCACATATCGAAACCATCGAACACAACGTTCCCTCCCCCCACACCCCGTTGGGTTCCAAGGGAAAAGGCGAGGGCACACCCGGCATGGTGCCGGCCGCGGTGGCGAATGCGATTGAGGACGCCTTGCAACCCCTGGGTGTCAAAATCACGGACCTGCCGCTCACCCCAGAGCGAATCTGGAAGCTGATTCAGGCGGCGCAGTCAAAAGACTGAGGCACGGGGAGACTTCGTTGTTGCCCCTCGGGGAAACGGGATTTTCAGAATCGGGACGCTGAACAGATATCCGAGTCTATGTTGAAGGGCGTATCAGGAGTTAGCGCCCAAGCCACGACAAGACTTTTCCGAAGTAGCTCCGTAAGCGGAAATTCGCTCACAGTGTAGAATGAGCATGAATACCATCATGCCGCTTCTTTCCGTTGCGCCTTGTCAAAGTCAACAATAACTCTTGCCGGGGGGAGGTCTGGGATATGCCTATGCTTCCCGTGGAAGGGAAAAAGAATTCGATCAACCCCTCGGGCGATCTCTTGCGAAAAGAATGCTCGACCGCACACCTGACAGACCTCAGCCGGAATATCTTCAAGAATAACCTCGACAGGGCTGCCAGTGCGCCGAAAAACTCGGGTTATTGCATCAGGACGAAGCTGACCCGAACATCCTTCCAGGCAGTGTCTTATCGTCGTTTTCTTCGTCTTTTCCAATTGGATTCCCATTCCTTTGAGTCGGGAATATACGCCGTGACGATTGTTACTTCTCTCGATCTGGGAACATATTCCACCACAATATGATAGGACAACCCATCGTCTTGAGTGAAACTCAGTAGTAACACTCGTACATCATAGTCTTCGATAACTTCTCCACGAAGACCTGCTTCTCAATCATCGACCGTGAGTCCATCTTTTCTCGCTTCCGTAATGGCGTGATCGGTAAAGCGTAGTGTGATTGTGCCTTGACGTATCAGTCTCCGCACCCGGTCAATGTCCATCCCTGTTATCCGTTTTTAGTCTCGGTACTTTCTGTCTTTTATAGGTTTTAACCTCCTTCTTGTATATCTAACGCAGGCTGCCTGGGAGGGGGCTCCACGTTTGGCGGGTTTGGTCTGCCATCGCCACAGGACAAGGCGCGCCGATCCGCAGGCTTTCCTCTTGTCTGGTCTGGCTGAGGTGGTATGGCAAGGGCAAGGAAAGGAGGGACTGGTATGGCATCACTGACTGGGAGAGTGGTCATCGTGACTGGGGCGGCGCGGGGGATCGGCCAGGAATACTGCTGCGCCTTTGCGCGGGAGGGAGCCCGGGTAGTCGCGTCCGATGTCCTGTCGTGCGAGGAGACCGTCGCCAGAGTCCAGGACTCGGGGGGCGAGGTGGTGGAGGTAACTACCGATGTCACGAGCGCCCAAAGCACCGAAGCCATGGCTGCCGCGGCGCTCGAACGCTTTGGTCAGATCGATATCCTGGTCAATAATGCTGCCCTGTATGGGGGGATGTGGGTCGGCCCGTTCGATCAGATCTCGGAGGCCGACTGGGACCGAATGATGGAGGTAAACGTCAAAGGCATCTGGCTGTGCTGTAAGGCGGTCGTGCCGACGATGAAGGAACAGGGCAAAGGCAAAATCATTAATGTTTCGTCGAGTACGATCTGGGCCGGCGATCCGTTTGCCCTCCATTACGTCGCCTCAAAGGGGGCGGTGTTTTCCCTCACGCGCGCGCTGGCGAGAGAACTCGCCGGGACGGGGATTAATGTAAACGCCATCACCCCTGGCCACACGATGACCGAAGCGAGCAAGACGATTCTCGATCCCGAAACCTTTGAGCGGTTCCGACGGCAGTCGATCAAGCGGCAGATTATCAAGCGCAACGAAGAGCCGGAAGACGTGGCGGGGACGGTTCTCTTTTTAGCGTCGGATGCGAGCGATTTTATGAGCGGACAAACGCTCAATATCGATGGTGGGCGGTGCCACTACTAACGACCGGGTGGAGCAGGAGAAGAAATCGGCTTTTTTCTTCCGCCTTACATCTTGACCTGCACCGTCACTCCGGTCCGGGCGACCAAATTCTTTTTATCAAGGTCCGGCCCGTGCGCTTCCCCATCAACGACATTATCGGGCATGAGGTTCTGCGTGGTCTCCCGGCGCAGAATGACGATCACATTTGACTGGTCGACCAGGGCAAACGGAAATTCGTGCCAGGTTCCGACCTTCATCGTAAAGCCGGACGAGCCGTCGAACAGGAGTGCCCGGGCCTGTTCGAGGTCCGGCAGGTCGCCCTCGGTTGGGGGGGCAAGGACAACGACGAACGGTTTCCCCTCAAGCGGAATGAAGGTCTGCGTATGCTTGAAATGGCGCTCCATCCATTGGACCTGCATCTCGCGGCGGTCAACGCTGGCCAGGGTGAGCATGGTCTCTTCATCAGACTCGAACGTCACCGGAGCGTAGACGCTGACCTTGCCATCATAGAAGGCGACCGGCAGCGGCTTGGCCTGCTCATGGACACCGAGCAGTTGTCCAAATGGCGCAACCGCCTCAGGGGTGGCCCGTTCTACGGGAATTTCATGGATGGTTGGGGTTGTCATACGAGACCCTCCTTTGTTGGGGATTGTGCCAAGCCTGGAGCCATTCGACAACCTGGTGTCTCCTGGTGCTCTCTCCAGGGAATAGATATGCTCTGTTCAGCCCAACCAGAAGAAGAGGATATCATGGCCGCGACCGACCTGTTCGACATCATATATTCCTGCCGCAGCATGCGCCGCCTCAAGACCGACCCGGTTCCATTAGCGCTTATTTACAAAGTGATTGAAGCCGGCACCCAGGGGCCGAGTGGGGGCGGAGTCCAGGCCTGGCGCTTTGTCGTCGTCACAGAACAGCGGGTAAAAGAACAGATTGCCGAGATCTATCTGCGCGGCTGGCGCATGGCGGAAACCAACTATGCCAAAGCCGGACTCACGCCAGAGAACAGCAAAAACGTTCGTGCTGCCGCTTATCTGGCCGAGCACCTGGCTGAGGCGCCGGTCCTGCTTATCCCCTGTCTCCGCTCGCGCAAGAGTCATGAGACCCGTCTCAACGGACCGAACAGAGAAACCTTTCTGCGGATTCTGGGCGGGAGCATCTATCCCGCGATTCAGAATATGCTGCTGGCGTGCCGGGCCCTTGGTCTGGGTGCCTCGCTGACAACGATTACGACGTTGTACGAGGACGAGATGCGGAAAATTCTCGACCTGCCCGAATTTATTACGACCTACGCGCTCATTCCGATTGGCTATCCCAAAGGCATATTCGGGCCGGTGACCCGCCGCCCGGTCGAAGAAGTGACCTGGCTGAATCGATATGGGGAGGCGTTTCCACAGCAAGGGGATACGAAAGACACGTAGGGGCAGCCCCCTGTGGCTGCCCGTCCCCCCTGGGCGACCACGGGGGGATCGCCCCTACGCGTTTTTTTTCAGCTCCGGAAAGAGGTCGCGCTTGGGGACATGCGCCTTTTTCCAGACCATCACGTTGCGCGTGTACTGACACACCAAGGTGCCGTCTTGCTTGACCCCCCGTGTCTCCACTTTGATGATTCCCCACTGTGGCTTGGACTTGGATTCGCGCTTCTCCAGGACTTCCGACTCGGAATACAGCGTATCGCCGGCAAACACCGGATTTGGCAGGGTGACATTGTCCCAGCCCAGGTTAAAACCGTTCTCACTCACATCGGCGACGCCGAGCCCGGCAACAATCGCCAGGGTGAGCCCGCTGTTAATCAGGCATTGCCCGAATTCGGTTTGTTTGCCGTATTCGTTATTAAAATGGATTTGATTAGTGTTACAGGTCAGCAAGGTGAACCAGGTATTATCCGTCTCCGTCACCGTCCGTCCCAAGCGACAACGATAGACATCCCCGATGTCAAAGTCTTCGTAGCAACGTCCTTCCCAGCCAGGCTTGACCGCCATAGGAGCCTCCTTACATAGTCTGATGTGGACCGCAGTGTACCACAGGACCTCTGCCTGGAGGAGTGTGGACGAGAGGCCACCGATCCCGGTCCATCTTTTTGAGTAAGAGGCCGTTTCCTCACCAGTAGTGCGCCTTTGGTTTGGGAGCCTGCTGGGCGGGAGGCGTTTCCTCCTCAAGGACGGCTGAGACAAGGGCGAGTTGGCCACTCGTGCGGTAGAAAAACCCGGCCAGCAGGACGGGTTTCCGAATATGCTCTTCGGTCAGGAGCGGAGCTAAAATCTCTCCATTGATGATACGCAGATTCGGTTTGTGACGGCGCATCGCTCGGAGTACGGAAAACTCGCTTTGCACCTTGCTCGTGGTGCGGCATTCGTCGACCTGAAGATAGACTTCCTCTTCTTCGGCAATCCCGAAGGCCAGGAGGTCACCATGTCTGCCAGGCTCACCGGTCGGCACGAAATAGAGCTTCCCACTGAGGCGGACTCGCAGGGGCGGGCCTTCAGCACCGGACTCTGACGGGAGGACGAGCAAAAGAATGAACACCCCGCCCAGGAGGCTGAAAGATTGGAAGAGGAAACGTGTCCTCCAACAGGCCGGAGATGCTGGACACGTTTCCTCTTTGAGATATTGCCTGAACATCGGACGCATGTTTGAGACGCATCCCCGCTGCCTCACTCCCCCTGTTCGCCTGCCCGTTTGGGCTCCTCCTGACTGGGAGGCACGGCCGGCTGCTGCACAGAAACCAGCGGCAGCCGGACGGTGAAACAGCTTCCGTGCCCTACGCGGCTCTCGACACTAATCTGCCCCTCATGGGCGAGTACAATTGAGCGGGCTAATGCCAGGCCGAGGCCGGTTCCTCCGCGGCTCCGGGCCGGGTCGGCGCGATAAAAGCGATCAAAGATATGAGGCTGCTCCTCGGCGGCAATACCGGCTCCGGTGTCTCTCACAGACAAGTATGCCTCTGTCCCGCGCGGTTCCAGGGTCAGCGTCACGGTCCCACCCTCCGGTGTGTATTTAACCGCATTCTCCCCCAGGTTGAACAGCAGCCGGAATAGCATGGTCTCACTGCCTCGCACCCAGAGATCGGTGGGCGCGTCATGCTTGAAGGTAATATGCGCCGTCTCGGCCAGCGCGCCCAGCGCGACGCAAACATCACGCAGGACTGCTGCCAGATTGACCGGCGTACGCGCGATGCTCATATTGCCGCTGTCAGAGCGGGCCAGAAAGAGCAGGTCCGTGACGAGCGTGCTGAGGCGGTCAACTTCTTCAAGACAGATGACCAGGACGGAGCGATATTCCTCCGGTGTCGGAGGAGAACGGAGCGCAACCTCAAGCTCCCCTTTCAAGATCGTGAGCGGGGTGCGCAGTTCATGAGCGGCATCGGCGCTAAAGTGCTTGACGGCAGTAAACGCGCGTTCCAGCCGCTCCAGCATGGCGTTTAAGACGGCGGCTAGACGGCCGAGTTCGTCCGTACTGTCCGCAGCCTCGATCCGGCGCGAGAGGTCTTCCGCCTCTAGTGACCGAGCCGTATCAACCATCGCATCCACGGGGGCCAGGGCGTGCCGCGCCAGAAACCAGCCGCCCACCCCAGCTCCCCCGAGCGCCAGCGGAATGAGTCCCAAGAGAATCAAGAGAAACCGGGAACGGGCCGTGTCCGCACTCTCAAGGGGCATGGCGACCTGAACGAGATGAATCATCCGGCCGCGCTCAATAACCGGCAGCGTCAGCAGCCGGGCCGGTATCCCCCCTCTCTCTCTTCTCTGAGGAGAGGGCAAGGTGATGGTCTGATAGGTTTCCCGACCTTGCCGGGCGTTCAACTGCGCTTCCGGGCTGAGTGGGAATTGCATACGCGGGCGCGGCACGAGGCGGGGGTCCGGACGACCGAATGGATCAAGTAAACGAAAGAACCGAGAAGTCGGCCCGGGACCAAACGGACCAAGCAGCGCGTTCAAAGCCGCATCTAAATCACGTCCCGGCGACGAGGGACGCCGGACTGAATCGGCAATGGACACGGCGACCGATTTCAGCGAGGCGTCAATGTTGTCGCGCAACCCCCGGTCGAGGAGGATGAGGGCCGCCGTCCCAAGGAGGACTAACATCCCGGTCAGCAGAGCCGTATACCACAGCGTCAGGCGGGCTCGCAGACTGGAAAAGAGTAAGCGCATTATCCCTCAGGTTCCTTTATGGCATAGCCCACCCCGCGCACGGTATGGATCAGTTTGGTGGGGAACCCTACATCAATCTTTTTTCTGAGATAATTGACATACACGTCAATCACATTGGTAAAGGTGTCGAAATCCACGCCCCACACATGCTGGGCGATCAGGGCGCGGCTGAGCACGCGCCCAGGGTGGCGTAAAAAGAATTCGAGCAGGGAGAATTCTTTTGCGGTCAGTTCAATCCGGGTTCCCGCGCGTATGACCTCGCGCGAAACCAGGTCGAGCT
>JAJDZM010000055.1 GCA_022824615.1 Candidatus Binatia bacterium
CTACAGCTTGCTGCTCTCCCACACTTTACGTATAGTGTGGGCTGTGGCTACCGCTGAGGACACATCCTGGGAATACATGCTGGGCCGCATTGACGAGCGGACTGAGAACATTGAAAAGCGTCTCACCCGAGTTGAAGCAGAGGTGACGGATTTACGTTCCGAGATGCACGGGGAGTTGGCCGCAGTCAAAGACGCCATGCTTACCAAAGGCACGTTCTTCACCGTCCTCGGTACTGTGTCCTCCATCATTGTCGCCTTTTTGATCTACATTGTTTCTCATCTCGGCTAACCCTGGTCTGACGTAGCCCGTACGGTAGGAATATGCGGATAGGGGCCACGGCCCAGCTTGGCGAGATCACTGGTATCGTCACTCCCTGTCCAGGATGACCACAGAGTCGAGAGTGGGGCTCCCCCTTTTCCTGTTGCGGCCCTCGGACAAATATGCTAACAGCACGCCGATACTATTGCTTTGCCTTGGACGGGAGAGCCGCTGGGCGACAAACCGGTCGACCCACACAGGCTCTGTCAGGGCAAAAAGATAGTGACGGCAGACCGCTTGGATCCCATTGTACGGACCGAGACGGACGGCAAGAAACGCTATACGGCAGGGAATAGTGACAGCATGCGGCTTTGGTAAAAGCCTGCATGGCCCCCAACCCGTCCTCCCTGTCTCCACGCCCTCCGACTGTGGTCCATGGAGAAGCTGTAGAAGGAGGGACAGCATGCAATCCGCAAAGGTTTCGGTTCCTGAACTGCAACGGCTGAAAGCGTCCGGGCAGAAGATTACGGCCCTCACCGCCTACGACTACCCGTTCGCCCGCATCCTGGACGAGTGTGGGATCGATTTTCTCCTGGTCGGTGACTCGCTGGGCACGACCGTTCAGGGGGCGGATACGACCCTGCCGGTCACGATGGACGATATGGTCTACCACCTCAGGCTGGTCAATCGGGCGCGCCCACGTGCCCTCATTGTGGGGGATATGCCGTTTCTCTCCTACCAGGCTGGTATTTGTGAGGCGATTGCCAATGCCGGACGCTTACTCAAGGAAGGCGGAGCCGAGGCCGTCAAACTGGAGGGCGGGGTCAACATCGCGCGGGTCATCAAGGCCATCGTGAATGTGGATATCCCCGTGATGGGCCATATCGGCCTGACGCCGCAATCGGTGCATCGCATGGGCGGTTATAAGGTCCAGGGCAAGAAATCGGGCCGCCAGCCCGGCGCGCGAGAACGGCTCATCGAAGACGCCGAAGCCGTCACCAACGCCGGCGCTTTTGCCGTGGTCCTGGAGGGTGTTCCCATGGACCTGGCTGCCGAGATAACGGATATGCTACCCATTCCGACCATTGGCATTGGGGCCGGCCCGCACTGTGACGGCCAGATTCTGGTGATGCATGACCTGCTGGGCATGTCCGGTGATTTCACGCCCAAATTCGTCAAACGCTACGCCAATCTGGAACAGGTCGTGGCTGACGCGGTGAATGCCTATATCAGCGAGGTGCGGGAGCAGGCCTTCCCCCAGGATGCGCATTCGTTCCACTAGAGCCCTTCAGGAAACTTCACGTGCAGATTATTCAGACCGTTCGAGAGATGCAGCGTTGGTCGGAGGATCAACGCCTGGAGCGTAAGACCGTAGCCTTTGTCCCCACTATGGGGTTTCTGCACGAGGGCCATCTCAGCCTGGTACGCGAGGCAAAGAATCGAGGCGACGTGGTTGTGGTCTCCATTTTCGTCAACCCCATGCAATTCAATCAGGCGTCTGACTTTGACAAATACCCGCGGGACGAGGACCAGGACGAAAGCGCCCTGAAAGCACTGGGCACCGACGTGTTGTTCATGCCGCCGCCGGCTGAAATCTATCCCGATGGCTACCAGAGCGCGGTTGAGGTCGAGAAAGTCAGCCAGCCCTTATGCGGCGCCTTTCGTCCCGGCCATTTTCGGGGGGTGACAACGGTGGTGGCCAAGCTGTTCAATATGGTCAAACCGCACTGCGCCTTGTTTGGCGAAAAGGACTTTCAGCAATGTGTGGTCATCAAGCGTATGGTCCAAGACCTGAACTTTGACATCGATATCGTTACCCTGCCGACGGTGCGCGAAGACGACGGCTTGGCCATGAGTTCCCGGAATGCCCGGCTGAGCGCGGCTGAAAGAGAGACGAGCCTGTGCGTGTCGCGCGCGCTCAGAACGGCCCAGGAACTGGTCTCCGGAGGGCAGTCCTCCGCAGCCGAGATTCTTCGGACCGTGCAGCAGATATTGACCCAAAACGCCGAGGTGCGGGTCGAGTACGCCTCCCTGTGCCATCCCGAAACGCTCGAAGAGGTGGAGCAGATATCCGTTCCCACACTGTTGGCCATCGCGGCCTGGGTCGGCGATGTCCGGCTGATTGATAACTGTGTGCTACACTAGTCGCAGAGCGTGAACATGGCCAAAGAGAAATCCGCCCAGAGAGCGATCTGCGTCAATCGCAAGGCGCGGCATGACTATATCATCAACGAAACCATCGAAGCCGGGATTGTGCTGAACGGCGGAGAGGTCAAATCGCTCCGGGACGGTCGGGCCAACCTCAAGGACAGCTATGGCCGGATCGACAAGGGCGAGGCGTTTCTACTGAACGCGCATATCAGCGACTACAAGCCGGCCCATTATTTCAACGCTGATCCCAACCGCCGGCGCAAGCTCCTGCTCCACAAAAGAGAAATCCTGCGGCTAATGGGCAAAACAAAAGAGCAGGGATTGACCCTGGTTCCGCTGCGGCTGTATTTTAAGGAAGGTCGGGTCAAGGTTGAGTTGGCTTTGGCCAAGGGTAAACGGACGTATGATAAGCGTGCTGCCATTCGCGAACGCGAGATGAAGCGCGATGTTCAGCGTGCCATGCATAGACGAACAGGCTAGGGGGTATGTCTCCTGGTCTTTTCTCTGTGTGAAGTATACAACTTCGATAAGGGGGCGATCTGGTTTCGACGGGGGCTAGAAAGCCAGGGCTGCATGCCGGGGTTCTGTCCCGCCCGTAAAACGGACAGGCTGCAAATATAACTGCAGACGATTTTGACTACGCTCTTGCTGCCTAGAGCAGCTTGCGTCTTACCGATCCGCGCCCGTAGGGTCGGCTAAGGCGACACAAATCGGGATAGGGCTGGCATCGTGCCGAAGGGTGCCCGCCCGAAACTCTACTTTGGCTGGTCTGAGGGCATCCTGCTCGTAGGAGTCCCGAGGGCAAGATCAAAATACGAGCTACGCATTGTAGATGCCTTGAGTGGACTACTTTCGGACGCGGGTTCGATTCCCGCCGCCTCCATTCCGTCTTGACCTCTCCTGTTCGGTCGCGTCTCCCCTGGATCGACCGGCCCATCACGAAATTCCAAAAGGTCTTGAGGTTGAAGGCAGCGTTGTACGCCACAATCGCATGCGTGCCGATGAAATCCCGAAGTTTCTGGGCTCTCTCGGCAAGGGTGGGCACCTGGGGTTTGCGTTTGTCGGCGAGCAGGTCGCTGCCTTTGCGTACCAGGCACTTATTCGCTAGTGCCTTTTCCCCGGCTTGCACTAATGATGTGAGCGGATAGCCACATTTGACGCTTACGGGCAAATCGATGCGAAAAATCAACGCCGGAAGAGGTAGACGACTCAAGGCCAAGGTTTTAATGTACGAAGGCTATGAGGGAGAACCATGATGAGTTCCGATAAGACCGGCGGCCCCGTAGGCGCGCCGACAGACAGCGAGTTGCACGCGGCCGCGCGGGCTTTATTTCTCGATTTGGATCGGGGCGACTTGGATTTCTTCGCCACCGCGATGGGCGGGTTCGTCGACGACTACAATGCCATCGACGCCATGGACGCGCCGCCCCTGCCGACGAAATACCCGCGCGGTGAGGGTTATCGCCCGACCGGCGATGAGAACCGTTACGGTGCCTGGCAGTGGAAGTGCTCGATCAAAGGCGCGGCGTCCGGCAAGCTCGTCGGTAAACGCGTCGCCATCAAGGACAACATCAGCGTTGCGGGCATGCCTATGCTGAACGGCTCGGCGCTGTATGAAGGCTTTATCGCCGACGAAGACGCGACCGTCGTGACCCGCGTGCTCGATGCCGGCGGCGAAGTGGTCGGCAAGGCCGTGTGCGAAAACTTCTGCTATTCCGGCGGCAGCCATACGTCGGCTTCGGGTCCGGTGAGGAACCCGCGCGACCCTGACTTCATGACCGGCGGCTCGTCGAGCGACTGTGCCGCATTGATTCTGACGGGTGAGTGCGACATGGCAAGCGGCAGCGACCAGGGCGGCTCCGTACGTATGCCGAGTTCGTGGTCTGGCTGCGTCGGGATCAAGCCGACTTACGGCCTCGTGCCCTATACCGGCGCCGGACCCATCGAGCACACTATCGATCACCTCGGGCCGATGGCTGCCTCGAGCGTCGATTGCGCCCTGTTACTCGAAGTCATCGCGGGCTACGACGATGGCCTCGACCCGCGTCAGGTGGCGGCGTTGCAGGCAAAACC
>JAJDZM010000281.1 GCA_022824615.1 Candidatus Binatia bacterium
TTCACCCATACCGGCAGGACCATCCAACGGTCAAAGTCAGCTTCACCAACATAACCGACTACCCAGCAACTGAAACAATAATTATTGATCGCAAAGGTCGTTCCTTAAAAATGCTTCACCAACATAACCGACTACCCAGCAACTGAAACTTCACCCATACCGGCAGGACCATCCAACGGTCAAAGTCAGCTTCACCAACATAACCGACTACCCAGCAACTGAAACCTCCTTTTAGGCCTGCCTTCCATGGACCTGCTGAGCTTTACCAACATAACCGACTACCCAGCAACTGAAACTCATACCCGGTTGTAACGGTAAAGCGATAGAGACGCTTCACCAACATAACCGACTACCCAGCAACTGAAACGTGTGATGGCAATAACGTAACACACTCCCGCTATTGTGCTTCACCAACATAACCGACTACCCAGCAACTGAAACTCCCTGGTAAAATCAAGAAGTTGGCACGGTTGGATGGTTGAGAAGCTGCTCAAATTCAAGCAGGTGTTTGGACCAAGACTGAAGGATTTAGTTGATACACTTTAGACTGAAACCCAACTATCGAGGCGCGGTGCGTTCAATCAGCGTCTTGAGCGCAGTCATGTTCTCTTCATGCTGCGTGTCCATCTTTCGCATGGTTTCTTCATGGAGCTTAGTCCGGTTGTCATTGCTCTTACCCATTTCTCTGATACCCCACGCAATCAAGGCACATTGGAGAAGACCGACAAGTAAAGCAACCAGGACAGGGGGGTCTGTCCAGGTTGTCGCGCTCCCGGCAGCTATCACTTGCAGCGCGGTCACGGCTTCCCGTAGTAACTCCTGTTCCATGCGGTTCCCCTTGGCTTTTCCCCCAGGCCTCTTCGTCCCGACTCATGCGGTGTTGTTGAGCATATATTGAGAAACCCACCTCCTCAAGGACTGCCCTGAGCCGAAACGTCAGAGCTTGCCTCTTGCCCGGAAGATTCGTACACAGAGAGGGCAAAGGAGGATGCCATGGAAAAGGACGATATCTGTTGGCTGTCCGCAACCGAACTGGCAAAAGCGATTCGGCGTAAAAAGCTCTCTCCGGTCGAAGTCACGCGAGCGATACTTGATCGGATTGACCAACTCAACCCGCAGCTTAATGCCTTTGTCACCCTGACAGACAAAGCCGCGCTGCGCGACGCACGTAAAGCCGAGAAGATGCTGATGCAGCGCTCGGCTTCACTGGGTCCGCTCCACGGCGTTCCGTTCTCAACCAAGGACCTGGTGATAACCAAAGGGGTTCGCACCACATTTGGAACTCCCCTCTTCGCCGACAATATCCCGACCGAAGATGCCCCCATGGTGGCGCGCATGAAAGCGGCGGGAGCCATTCAACTCGGCAAAACAAATACGCCAACATTTGGCTGGCTGGGCGTCACGCACAATCTCCTGTTCGGGCCAACCCGGAATCCGTGGAATGTCGCCTTGACACCGGGTGGCTCAAGTGGCGGGGCAGGAGCAGCGATTGCGGCCGGCCTGGGACCCCTGGCCATCGGAACGGACGGGGGCGGCTCGATTCGGATCCCCTCGTCGTTCAGCGGGGTGTATGGGATCAAACCGTCCTTTGGCCGGATTCCCGTGTATCCGCCGAGCGGCGCCTGGAGTTTGTCGCATGTCGGGCCGATGACGCGGACGGTGGCCGATGCCGCGCTCATGCTGAACGTCACAGCCGGACCGGACGGACACGATCAGTACTCTCTGCCGGCGGACACGACCGACTATATCAAGGCCCTCAAGGGCTCAATGGAAGGCTGGCGGGTGGCATGGTGTGATGATCTGGGCTTTACCAAGGCGCTCGACCCGGATGTCAAAGCCCTATGCGCCAAAGCGGCCCGACGGTTCAGGGACCTGGGGTGTCGGGTCGAAAGCGTCAAACCCAAATGGCCCAACCCGCAACCGGCCTGGGAGGGGCTGTTTTGTGGCGGGATTGCCGCCCGGTTGGGGCCGGCGCTTAAAACGCACCGGTCGGATATTGATCCTAATCTGGTGAAGTTGATTGAAAAAACGCATAAATGGAAAGCCAACCACTATATTGACTCGTGGTTCGCGCGCCTGGACTGGAATACCGGAGTCCAGAAATTTTTTGAGAAATACACCCTGCTACTCACCCCGACCCTGCCCTGCCTGCCGTTTGCGGTCGGGCTCGACAACGCCAAATCGGTAAACGGCACCCGGCTTGCCCCGTACGAGTGGCTCACCTTTACGTTTCCTTTCAACCTGACCGGCAATCCGGCGGCGTCCATTCCGTGTGGGTTTACCAAAGATGGCTTACCAGTCGGACTCCAAATTGTGGGACGACGGTTTGACGATGCCGGCGTGCTGCGTGCCTCCGCGGCGTTTGAGCAGATGTGCCCCTGGCAGGATGCCAGACCACCCCTCACCCCCAAAATGTAGGGGCAACCCCCCGTGGTTGCCCTGGAGGGGTGATGCAGATTGTGTCGACTGCTCCCTGCAGGCCGTCCGTTCGCGCTTTCCCCCGGCTCTGCAGGGCCAAACCGCCCAACAGGTTAATGTGCATCACACGGCTGGGGGAGGGGGGCAGAGGGGATAACGCTATCCCCTTGACGAGCCTAGCGTGCCGCTTCGACCCGCACGGTCACGATGTCGATATCGTTGTATTGCTGGTGGCGGACTGAGGCCGCGAAATGTTTCAGCAGGCGGAGAGAAATCTCGTGCTCTTCGGGTATGGTGCTCCCCTCACCGAGCAGGACCATGCGGTCTTCGAGATTTTCATCGCCGACCGCGGCCACAAATTCCAACTCGACTGCCGCGCTGTCGCCACGCGCAACAACAAAGAGCCGCCGCTTGTCGGGGGTGGTTTCGTCCTCCGGCTGTACCAGACTCAGCAGCGTCTCCTCACCGGCCGCACACAAGCGCTCCGTCGAGGCGGTATTCCAGCCGAAGCGTGACGCCAACTCACGTAGAAACCCGTCGATCTTGGGCAGGGCCGTTATGTCCAGGTCCATTTCCAGGCGGTGACGGCGCGGACCCGTCAGCTCCATAAACAGGGTCAGGACGAGAACGGCCAGACCGCCGGCCGTCATGCCGTTGCCGAGCAGCGCCCCCCACTGCTCGCCGAGTTGGGCGGCAAAGATGTCCTGGTTCTGAAAGCCCGCGCCGAGCCAGAAGGAAATTCCGACCACCACGCCTTTCCGATAGTCGAGCCCGTCCTGCATGACGATCTTCATACCCTGGACGAAAAGCATACCCATCAGCACCATGACATAGGCGGCAACCACCGGGCTGGGAATGGCGAGGATCAGGGCCGCCACCTTGGGCAGAAAGGCGAGAGCGATGAAGATGAGACCGAGGCTGACCCCGACATTACGCGCCGCCACGCCGGTCAATTCGGTGAGCGGGATACTGCTCGAATAGGTCGTATTCGGCACAGTACTGGCCAGACCGGACAACAGATTGCCCAAACCATCGGCATTCACCGCCCCCTGAACCGTCCGGAAATCGACCGCCCGGGGGGTGCGCCATGAGACGCGCTGAATGGCCACCGAATCACCTATTGTTTCAATGGCACCGACCAGGGTCACAAACACGAATGCGGGCAGAAGCACCCAGAATTCGCTCCCGAACGACAGGTCAAAGCCGGGCCAGCCGGATGTCGGCATGCCGACCCAATCCGCCTCGACCACGCGCGCAACGTCATAGAGCCCGAAGAACGAAGCAACCACACAGCCTACTGCGATGCCGATAACCGGTGCCCAGAGCCGCCATACTCCTGACGCGCGCAATGCCAGCACCGCAATGGCGACCAGGGTGACCGTGGCGGACACCGGCGCGGCTGCCGGCGACGTGCCCTCGGGCACGACCGACACCATCTGAAATGCGATAGGCATAATGGTCACGGCAATCAGCGCGACCACCGTGCCCGAAACAACCGGCGTAATGATCCGTCGTAAGAGCGCCAGCCGAGTCGCCAGGGCGAACTGAAACAGGGACGAGATAAAGATGAGCGTCGCCAGCAAGGCCGGACCACCCTCCACCAGGGCAGTGATGCATACCGCGATGAAGGCGCCGGAGGTCCCCATGATCAGGATGTGGCCAGCTCCGAAGCGCCCGACCCGGACGGCTTGCAGGACGGTGGTTGACCCACTGATGATAAGCGCCGCGAAGATCGCCCAGGACAGATAGACCTCGCTCTGGTCGGCCGCTCGGATCACAATCGCAGGGGTCAACACGATCCCGCCGATCACCAGCATGGCCGCCTGAAAGCCGATACCGAAGGAGAGCAGGGGCGGTGGGTTTTCGTTGGGTTCGTAGCGAATGGAGTCTTTGCCGCGCGTCGTGTCTGATTCCATAGGTACACAATCTCGCTTGTTGAGCGGGCCGTATACATGGCGAGAGTCCCGCAGTTCTTGAACTGACGGGACTCTCATAGGTTGCGGGGCTAGGATTTGAACCTAGGACCTCGAGGTTATGAGCCTCGCGAGCTACCGGACTGCTCCACCCCGCGCAGGACAACAATGCGGCTGGCACCGCGTCGGATAGATGTAGCGCCCTGAAAAGACGGCGTCAAGACCAAGGTTAAGACCGTGATTGCGCGGGCCTTTCAACCAAATGCTTCAGGCGTTTGACCTCTTGCGGGGTCAGCATCCGGTAGGCACCTACTGGAACGTCCAAACTAAGCGGGCCGTACTGCACGCGGACCAGTTTCTCCACCCGATAGCCGAGCGCCTCACACATCCGGCGCACCTCGCGGTTGCGTCCCTCGCGCAGCACCAGTTCGAGCCAGGTCTTCCGAGCCGTTGTTCGGAGAATATGCGCCTTGGCAGGAGCCGCGAGAGCACCGTCGTCCAATGGTACGCCGTGGCGAAGCTCAGCCAGCGCTTTTCCGGTGACAGCACCGCCGACCTTTGCCTGATAGGTACGAGGCACCTGAAAACGGGGATGGAGGAGGCGTTCCGTTAGCGCGCCGTCATTGGTCAGCAGCAGCAGCCCGGACGAGTCATAGTCGAGACGACCGACCGGAAAGAGACGTTCGCGAACGCCGGAGAGCAAATCGCGGACCGTTGGGCGGCCCTCCGGGTCTTTGAGGGTGCTGACCACACGCGGCGGTTTGTGCAGCAGGAAATACAGCCAACCGGTGGGCAAATCGATCAGGTGGCCATCAACCTCAATGCGATCCTGGCGCGGGTCCGCCGTTGTTCCCAGGCGCGTGACCGTTTGTCCATTCACCCGCACCCGGCCGGCTTGGATCAACCGCTCCGCTGCCCGGCGCGAAGATATCCCGGCCTGACTCAGGATCTTCTGGAGCCGTTGGGCCTGGGCTGTCTTCTGTGTGTGCATTTGCCGTCGGCTCATGGATGTCGGGCAACGGGGGGAGGTCGGTAATACTCTCCAGATTGAAAACTTCAAGAAACTGCTGGCTCGTCCCGTATATCCACGGTCGGCCGGGCACATCTTTGCGCCCTAGAACAGTAATGAGCTTGCGCGTGAGGAGCGAGTTTAACACGCCGTCCACATCGACGCCACGAATGGCTTCAATCTCGATCTTGGTCAAGGGCTGACGATAGGCAATAATGGCGAGCGTTTCGAGGGCCGCCCGGCTCAACTTGACCGGTTTATCCCGACCCAGGGCCTTCACGTAGTCGGCATAATCGGCAACCGTCCGAAACTGATAACCGCCCACGACTTCTCGAAGCCGCACCCCTCGGTAGGGGCCGGTATACTCGGCACGCAGGGCGGCGAGGGCTGCCTTCATTTCCGCCTTGGTTGCGCCAGTGACCTCAACCAGACGGCGAAGCGGCAGGGGCACGCCAGAGGCATACAACAGACTTTCGACGATCGCCTTGATGTGATCTGTTTTCATAGGTGTCCGAGCGTCTCGGGTAAGGGCTCCTCTGGGCTCACCGCCAGGGAGGCAACGATCGGGCCAAAGGGATTCTCTTGGCGCACCTGGATCATCCGATTGCGGACCAGTTCGAGGACGGCCAGGAAGGTCACCAGGACCTGCAGTCGGGTTGAATTCTGGGGAAAAAGCTGCTCGAAGAATACCTCTCTTTTTTCCCGTAAGGTATCAAGCACGGCCCGCAGTCGATCCCGCAAAGACACCTGCTCAAGCATGATCTGATGCGCCTCCTGAGAGTCTGTGCGTGCCATTACATCCTGCAGCGCATCCAGCAGGTCGCCCAGCGACAAGTCATACACGACATCGTCTTTGTCATCCGGTTCAACGGGCATGGGTGGGCGAGTAAACACGTCGCGGTTGAGCATCTCCCGCCCGACCAGCGTCTCGGCCGCTTCTTTGAAGCGTTGGTATTCGAGCAGTTGTCGGGCCAACTCTGCGCGCGGGTCTTCGCCCTCTTCTTCTTCGGGGGTTTCCTCAATAGGCAGCAGGAGACGCGATTTGAGGTGGAGCAGGCTGGCCGCCATCACCAGGTATTCTCCCGCGATATCAAGATCGAGCTGTTTGAGGAGATCGAGATAGGCTAAATACTGGTCGGTAATTTCGGCAATGGGGATATCGGGCAACTCCACTTCGTTCTTTTTGACGAGGTGGAGCAATAGGTCGAGCGGCCCCTCAAAGACGTTAAGTTTAACGCGATACGACATGGCAAGGGCTTTGTTGGCTGAACGCTCTTCGCCGGTCGTCATAAAAGAGCAAACACGCTAACAGCTTGATATGAATTGGAGAGCGTGTGTGCTCTTTTTCCCATGTGACACGAGGGGCGACCGACACCGTCTCACCGACTCTGGCGGCCTGACCCTTCCGTCACCTTACACCCCAACAACCTCCCGCACCTCCGCCATGGTTTGACGGGCGATTTCGTGAGCCTGACGTTCCCCTTCCCGGAGGACGTCGCGCACATCGTCGCGGTGGTTTTCCCAGTACGTTCGTTTTTCCCTGAATTGTGCCAAATCGTCAAGCACATGCTTGATCATAATCTTCTTGCATTCAAGACAGCCAATGTCCGCGGTTTTACACCCGCTGGTGACAAATTCGATTTCTTCCGGCGTGCAGTAGAGGCGGTGCAGGTGGAAAGCCGGGCAGTCGGCCGGGTCGCCGGGGTCGCGCCGCCGCGCCCGGCGCGGGTCGGTCATCATCCGCGACAGTTTCGTATCGACCTCCTGCGGCGGGTCTGACAGGACAACCGCGTTGCCATAGCTCTTGCTCATTTTGCGGCCGTCAACGCCGAGAATCTTTGGAATCTCCGTCAGCAGAGCCTGCGGCTCAGGAAAGACCCTGGCCTCATAGACGGCATTAAAGCGCCGGGCGATCTCGCGGGTCAGTTCAATATGCGGGACTTGATCGACCCCGACCGGAACCCGCTGCGCCTTGTACATCAGGATGTCGGCCGCCTGGAGCACAGGATAGCCGAGCAGCCCGTAGTGAATCGTGGCCACCGCGGCCTCATCATCAGAGTCAATAAAGCCCAGTTCACGCGCCTGCTCCTTGACGGTGGGGTTCCGAATCAGCCACGGCGTCGGCGTAATCATCGAAAACAAGAGGTGCAGCTCAGCGTGCTCTTTCACGTCGGACTGCCGAAAAATCACGGATTGGTTTGGGTCGAGCCCAACGCTCAACCAGTCAATCACCATCTCTTCGGTATTACCCCGAATACTTTCTGCGTCCGTCTTCCCGGTAGTCAGGGCGTGCCAGTCGGCCACAAAGAAAAAACACCGGTACTCGCTCTGGAGTCGGACCCAGTTGGTGAGCGTGCCATGTAAATGTCCAAGATGAAGCTTGCCGGTCGGACGAAATCCACTCACAATCGTTTGTCGCGTCGGTGCGGTGTCGGTCATAAAGCGTATCTCACAAGAGGGTGTTGAGGATGAAAAGCACCGGAGGCTGGAGCATGTCGCCAAGAATCCCGGTCATCAACAGGAATATCACGATCAACATGCCATAGGGCTCAAGCCTGGCGAGCGCCAGAGCCGGCTGCCGGGGCAGCAGTCCGGTGGCAACCCGCCCGCCATCAAGCGGCGGGAGCGGAAATAAATTGAAGACGGCGAGGACAACATTGATCAGGACACTGTTCAACAGGTTGCGGGCAATCAGTCCGTCGCTGATGAGTTGGAGGGACAGCAGGAACTTGAGCGCAAAGGCAGACAATCCGGCTAGGATCAGGTTCATAATCGGACCAGCCGCAGCCACGCGGACCATATCTCGCCGGGGGTTGCGCAGGTTCGTAAAGTCTACGGGAACGGGCTTGGCGTAGCCAAACAGAAACGGCGCGCCAGTCATGATTAGCAGGAAGGGTAACAAGAGGGTTCCAAACAGATCGATATGGGCAATCGGATTCAGGGTCAGGCGGCCCATTCGGGCAGCGGTCGGATCACCCAGCAGATAGGCGCTATAGCCATGCGCAAGCTCGTGCAAGATGACCGCTACAAGGACTGGCAGTACCCAAATGGACAGTTGCTGCACCACGCCTGAGACATCCATTGCTTTCAGTCTATAGACTCCATTTTCCCGACACAAGGCGTGAGGAAACGGAAAAAGCGCAGAAGACTACAACCCACTTGTCCCATTCAAAGCGTAGTCGAACAGGTCAAAGTTGCTGAGCCGACCGGTTGCTGCGCGTTGGCGATAGGCTACGGAGACGGGCTCAGAAAGGATGAACGGGACTACCTGCTCGGCGCGTCCGCCATGAGAACGGAGGGGCACATCTCCTAACGCGGACAAGTCATGGTCTCGCTCTGCCGCCCCAATGGCCGTGTGTGTATCGCCGAGCACAAGGAGATCAGCTTCACGGTCAGGTGGCAGGAGAAACTGCTCACACGCGGTTGGTGTATCGTAGACCGCCTCAACCCCAGGAATGTTGGTGATGACAGCCCGCGCGGCAGCCCGGTCGGTGCCAAGACAGTAGACGCGGACGCAGGACCCCAAGGCACCATGATGGGCCACATAGGGGTCGGTAATCGGACAGATCACGCGTGTCCGACCCGGACCACAGCTCGCGTTCAGAATATCCTGGAGAAACACGACCCGCGGTTTGGCGTTCATCCCATGGTCGGCGGTCAGGGCGACCATGGCTCCCGCCTCAGCCAACCGGCCGCAGGCCCGGTCAAGCGCGGCATAGAACGCGTTCGCTTCCGCACTCCCGGGCGCATGTTTATGTTGGATATAGTCGCTCAGCGAGAGATACATTAAATCTGGTCGGTGCTGTTCGAGCAAGGCGAGACCAGCTTCCAGGACAAAGAGTGACAGCTCGGCAGAATACGCGTTAGGCTGTGGACGGCCAATCTGCTGACAGATGTCCTCAATACCGTGCACGGGGATAGTACAGTCTTCCGCTCTCTCGGCAGAGAAACACATGCCGTCGGCAATACCGTGACCAAGCAAACGGCGCAGTTTATCTTTGGCGGTGATGACCGTGACTTTCGCCCCGCTGTGGGAGAAGCGGGCCAGCAGGGTTTCCGAGCGGAGCTGGCGGGGATCGGTCATCATGACTGCTTGTCCTGTTGTCGGATCGAGAAAGTAATTGCCCGAGATCCCATGTACGGCGGGCGGACTGCCCGTGACAATGGACAGATTGTTCGGATTTGTAAACGTTGGGACGACGGCGTCCGCCCAAGTGCCAAACCCTTGGCTGAGAAAACGTCGGACGTTGGGCAAAATATTCTGGGCCAGTCCGGTCTTGATATAGGCTGGGTCACACCCGTCTATGCAGATCACAACGACGGGCCGACGCGGGAAGGCGTATGCACGTTGGTTCAGGCACACGATTTGGGTGTATCGATCCTGCCCCTGTTCTGGCATACGCCTGTCAACCCCTCCTGATCGCGGCCTTGTCTTTTGGAGCATTCCGTATAGCAGCTCTCTGTCAGAAAAAGGACTCCCTCTGGTGCTCGTTCACCTGGTCCGGGTCCGTGAGGATGATATAGCCGTGCTAGTTGCAGGGGGTTCTTGGAGTCTTTAAGATGCACGACCTGAGCGGAGTGTTTGGGGAACGGAGAGGCGCTGGTAAAAAACTATTGGGCACCTCCTCGGGAAAGTGGGATGGTAGCAAAAGAGTAAACGTGTCCTTCACTAGACATGAGAGGCTGGACACGTTTACTCTTTTCAGTAGTTTGTAAGGCGGGATATTATGCAAGACGGGCAACGTCGTGTCGTCATTACTGGGCTAGGGGCAGTCACTCCACTTGGGACTGGGGTGGAGAAAAACTGGCAAGCACTGCTTGCAGGACGCTCTGGAGTTGGACCTTTAACCCGCTTTGATGTCTCAGACTTTCCCACGCGGATCGCTGGCGAGGTTACCGACTTCACGCCTACCGATTTTATCGAGAAGAAAGAGGTCAAAAAGATGGACCTCTTCATCCAGTACAGTGTTGCCGCGGCCCAGATGGCAATGGATGAGGCCAAGGTTCCAATCACGCCGGACAATGAGGACTTGGTGGGGTGTATTATCGGAGTGGGGATTGGTGGACTCACCAGTATTGAAGAGAATCACTTGCTTTTTCTCGATACCCGGCTCAAACGCGTTTCTCCCTTCTTTATCCCCAAGCTGCTGAGCAACCTGGCACCCGGCCAGATCTCTATTCGCTATGGAGCCAAAGGCATCAACTATACGCCAACGAGTGCCTGCTCTTCTGGCGCGCACGCCATTGGTGAAGCGTACCGGGCCATTCGACTAGGCGACCAGGACGCTGTCATTGCCGGGGGAGCAGAGGCAGCGCTGACCTCTTTGGGGCTGGGTGGTTTTGTTGCCATGCGGGCAGTCTCGACGCGAAACGACGAACCTGAGAGGACCAGCCGTCCGTTTGACAAGAATCGGGACGGCTTTGTCATGGCCGAAGGCGCCGGTATTGTTGTGTTAGAGGAGCTCGAATTCGCACAGAGTCACGGGGCAACAATCTACGCTGAAGTGGTCGGCTATGGTGCCAATGGGGACGCGCATCATATCACCGCGCCCTCGCCCGAAGGGGAGGGCGCGTTCCGGTGCATGCGGATGGCCCTGCGCAGCAGCGGGCTTGACCCAACCGAGATCGATTACGTCAACGCCCACGGGACTTCAACACCGTATAACGACGCGACCGAGACCTTGGCTCTTAAAAGAGTCTTTGGCGAACACGCCGCCAAGCTTGCTATCAGTTCAACCAAGTCCATGACCGGCCACTTGCTTGGGGCTGCCGGTGGCGTCGAAGCCGTCTATTCCGCTTTGGCGCTCCATCATCAGATCATACCGCCAACCATTAACTATGAGGAACCCGATCCGGAGTGCGATCTAGACTATGTGCCGAACAAGGCCCGCTCGGCACCAGTCCAGGCCGTCTTATCCAATTCCTTCGGCTTTGGGGGAACCAACGCCTGTCTCGTCTTTCGTAAATGGGACAACGATCAAAACGGGCAGAGCACGAATCAGTAGAACGGGCGGTTAGAGCCACGAGAACACTGGGACCGAAACAATCAGAACCTGCCCTGAGCGAAACAGTATGCAACGTAGTGATTGGCCTGATCTCGCTGGGCAAGAAGGATTAAAGAGGTAGCGCATGGGCGCACGTATTATCGGCACGGGTTCCGCCGTCCCTTCGACCTGTCTCACCAATGATGATCTGACCGAGCGGGTTGACACCAATCATAAATGGATCGTCACCCGAACCGGCATACAGGAACGACGGGTCATCCAAAAGGATGAGGCTTTGCTCGACCTCATTCACGCGGCAAGCGAAACAGCGCTCAAGGCGGCGGGCCTGACCGCACAGGACTTGGACGTGATTCTGGTCGCCACGGTCTCCGGAGAGTACGCCTTTCCTTCTACTGCCTGCTTACTCCAAACGCGCCTGGACGTTGATAATATCCCTGCCTTTGATGTTGCGGCAGCCTGTGCGGGGTTTGTATACGGCATGTCGGTTGCCCATAGCTATCTCAAAAGCGGCGAGTATAACCGTATCCTGCTGGTGGGTGCGGACGCCCTGAGCTCTATGGTCAACTGGGGAGACCGGACGACCTGCGTGCTGTTCGGTGATGGCGCCGGGGCCGTCGTCTTAGAAAATCAGCCAAACGATCGAGGCCTGCTCAGCACTGTCGTCGAGTCCAGCGGTGCCCTTTGGCAGTTGCTCCACGTTCGGTCCGGTCTGCGGCAAACGTTTGATCAGACCGGAGAACAGGAGCCGGACTGGGGGATTCAGATGAAAGGCCCCGAACTGTTCAAGGTTGCCGTTCGTGCCTTGTCCGACGTGACAAAGAAAGCCCTCGAAAAAGCCGGTCTGACCCCGGAAGATATCAAGCTGATGGTCCCCCACCAGGCGAATTTACGCATTATCCAAGCGGTGGCCGACCGCTTGGGGGCAAGCATGGACAAAGTGCACTGCAATGTGGACCGCTTTGGAAATACCTCTGCGGCTTCCATTCCAATAGCGCTGGATGAGGCTGTTCGAGCGGGCAAAGTCCATGCGGACGATATTGTCGTGCTCAACGGCTGCGGGGGTGGGCTCACCTGGGGGGCGTCGGTTGCGCGTTGGTAGGATCACGCCGCCGCGGGTTGATTAAGCAACCGACTTTTCAAGACTTTCCTGTTGCGAGAGAGTGTGGACTGGTATTATTGGGCATTATACGTGCCTGGGTCTGTCATCGCTGGCGCACCGCCCTGGTTGGGGTCGAGAAAGGCCAGAACACGCTTTCCTGACGACTTGTCCATCCAGCGGCGCAGTCGTTGCTCAAGCACCAACCGCAGCTGATAGTCACGCTTGATGTTCGCCACGACTTCTTCAGCGCTTCTGCCCGTCAGCGGTGTCGATTTCTGTTTCCCTTTTCGGAGTCCTGCCGAGGAGCGAGACTTCACGAGCAAGGGACGATATCGGCCGTTTTGCTTGTGATACGCCCGCCAGACGGACGCAGACCGGTTGCGGACGAGACGCAGGGTCTGCTTTTCGTTTTCCCAATACTGGTGTTTAGGGGTACTGCCGTAATACAGAATTTCTTGAGCAGAAGCCGTTCGACCCATAGCATCCCCCACCGGGGTCCTCTCACTGGTTCCGGCCCCTAGTATAAGGGGAAAGGCGTATGGAAAGAAAGAGAAGGCGAATTTTCTCGGCACTAGAGGAAGGCCGCTAGCCGGTTTCGAGCCGGAGGTCCATGGCTTGCGTCGAATAGGGTTCGGGCAGCGGACAGCGTGGAGCCTTGGCCCAGAGCCCTTCAAGATTGTAAAATTCTCGGACTGTTTCGTAGAAAATGTGGACAATGACATCCCCAAAATCCATAAGGACCCATTGTCCGTGCGAAACGCCTTCAAGGGCTAAGGGGCGATGGTCTTCCCGCCGGAGGGCCTCCTCAATCGCTTGGCTGATGGTCTGCACCTGAATGTCCGACCGCCCGGTACAAATCACAAAATAAGAGGCAACGGACGTCAACGCTTCGACGTCAAGGACAACCAGGTCGTAGGCCTTTTTGTCCAGCGCGGATTGCGCGCACCGTAGGGCTTTTTGCCAGCTATCGTCAGCTTTCAAAGGAAAGAGCCTCTTGGGCGCGATAGAGGGCGTGAGTCGCGATGTAGTCCGCCACAACGGGCGGAAGCTGATGGGGTGTGGGCCGGCCGACGCGCAGGTTGCTGCGGATGCTGGAGGCCGAAATATGGAGACCGTTCAGTGTATAGAGCGTCAACGTATGCCCTGATTCGTGCTGGTATCTCTGCCGGACTGGATCATACCAAAAGGTGGGCCGCAGAGCAACGGGAAGGAGTTGGTCAAGTGGTGGCGTGGGAACCCCTGGGCGTGAGGTGACAATCAGGTCGCATAAGCCGGGAATCTCCAGGTAGTCCTTCCACGTCTCTATCTCACGAAACGCATCCATCCCGATAAGAAAGGCGAGAGAGGTCAATGTTTCCCTTGCCCGAAAGGCACGTATCGTATCAATCGAAAACGAAGGGCCGGCGCGGTCGAGTTCGATACGAGAGGCACAGAAAGCCGGGTTGACGGCAACCGCCCGCTCCACCATAGTGTAGCGGTGCTGAGCAGGGGCGATATCCGTTGTGCGCTTGTGCGGAGGAGAAGCAGAGGGAATGAAGTAGATACGGTCAAGCATAAACGCGGTACAGACTTCTTCCGCACTGCGTAAATGACCCAAATGGATGGGATTAAACGTTCCGCCGAACAGCCCGACTTTCATACGCAGGAGTCTGAAAGGGTCAACCGGCCCTCCAACTCATATAAAGCGGTCGGCGCGTTGCCTCTTTTTCGTCTGTCATGTTCGTATCTGGCCATCTCCGTAGACCACATATTTATAGGTTGTCAGCTCACGCAGCCCCATGGGCCCCCTGGCGTGGAGTCGGTTCGTTGAAATACCGACCTCAGCCCCAAAGCCGAACTCAAAGCCGTCGGTGAATCGCGTCGAAGCGTTTGCATAGACTGTCGCAGAGTCGACTTCACGCAGAAACCGCCGGACGTGTGAGTAATCTTCGCTGACGATACAATCGGCCAGTCCTGACCCGTTGGTATGAATAAAATCCAGCGCTTCATCAAGCGAGCCTACCACTTTGATCGAGAGGATTTTATCAAGATATTCGGTTTGCCAATCCGTCTCAGTCGCGACGCCCACCTGAGGGACGATCTGGCGCGTCTGGTCACAGCCACGAACCTCGACACTCTCTTGTTCGAGTCGCGCCACAAAGTCCGGCAGGAAATGGGGTGCAACGGTCTCGTGCACCAGCAGGTTCTCCATGGCGTTGCATACCCACGGTCTCTGGGCCTTAGCGTTCAGACACACTTGGTGCGCTTTCTCAATATCGGCTGCAGCATCGACATAGGTATGGCACAAGCCGGAGAAATGCTGGATCACGGGAATAGCGGATTCACGCGTGACGGCGCGGATCAATTCCTCTCCGCCGCGCGGAATAATGACATCAATACAGCGGTCCTGTTGGAGGAGAAAGGAGACGGCCTGTCGATCAGTCGAACGGACCAGTTGGACCGCCCCGTCCGGCAAGCCCGCTTCGGCAAAGGCGTGCGCAAGAATATCGACAATGGCACTGTTGGTCGCAAACGCCTCCGACCCTCCTTTGAGAACAACCGCATTGCCGGCTTTGAGGCACAGGCCGGCGGCATCGGCCGTCACATTCGGTCGCGACTCATAAATAATCCCGACCACACCAAGAGGAACCCGGACCTGACTGATTTCCAGGCCATTTGGTCGCTTCCAGGTAGCGACCGTTTCCTCGACTGGGTCCGGCAGATCGACCATGATTTCAAGCCCGGTGGCCATAGCATGTATACGCGCTTGGTCCAGCGTCAGTCGATCGAGCAGAGCGGCGGATAAATCGTTGTCTTTTCCCTGGGCAACATCCTGGGCATTGGCAGTGAGTAAGACTTCCGTCTGATCCCGGAGTCTCTGGGCGGCAGCAAGAAGCGCTTGATTCTTCGTGCGTGTTGACACTGTTGCCAATACCCGGGCGGCTTTTTTTGCGGTTTGGGCTAATGCGACCACCATATTTTCAAGACTCATCGCCTCTTCCTTTGTGTCTCTTCACTAGGCTTATAACAAGGCCAAGTCGTCACGATGAATCACTTCATCACTCACCTTATAGCCGAGCGTCTGTTCAATCTGACTCGTGTGCACGCCTTGAATTTGCCTCAGAGCTGCGGCGCCATAATTCACTAGGCCACGCGCAAATTCATCTCCGCTGTCGTCGAGACAGGTCACACAGTCCCCTTCCTCAAAGCTTCCGTATACTCCCCGTACCCCAGCAGGTAGCAGACTCCTCCCATCCTGCCGAATCGCCGCCGCCGCCCCGGCATCAAGACGGAGTGAGCCGGCCGGCTTCAACGTGTAGGCAATCCAGTGTTTCCGACTCGCAATCCTATCCGAGACTGGCAGAAACAGCGTGCCCACTTCCCGGTGCGGGTCAAAAGCCACATAGAGATCTTCGTCGCTCCGGCCATCTATGAGAAGAGAGGGAATACCCGACAGGGCTGCCTTTTGGGCGGCTTCGATTTTAGAAGTCATCCCGCCACGGCCCAGCGGGCCGGCTTGTCCGCACCGCTGCATCAACTGGTCGTCAAACCGCTCGACCAGGGCAATACGTTTCGCGTGCCGGTCCACGCGGGGATCTGTTTCGTATAAACCCGCAACATCGCTTAATATGATCAACAGATCCGCCTCAACAAGGACGGCGACTTGGGCGGAAAGATTATCGTTGTCGCCAAACTGGATTTCTTCAACCGCCACCGTGTCATTCTCGTTGACAATGGGCACGACCCCGGATTCGATCAGAGTCAGGAGGGTATGCTTGGCGTTCAAATAACGTCTCCGGTTGGCCAGATCGTCATGGGTGAGAAGAATCTGCGCCACCCGGAGGGCGTGCCGCGAAAAACATTCTTCATACAACGCCATGAGCGTAATCTGCCCAATGGCCGCGGCCGCCTGCTTCGCTGGTATCGTCCGCGGGCGCTGTTTCATATTGAGGGCACCCATTCCCGCAGCCACGGCTCCCGAAGTCACCAAGACCACCTCCGCCTGCTGCAGGGTAGAAAGGATCGTCGCGAGTTGGCGAATCCGTGGAGCATGGACACCGTCCCCATCGGACAGCACACTGCTCCCGACTTTCACCACAATACGCCGCGTCTTCTTAAGAAGACGCGCTTTGTGTGTAAGCTGGATATGACAGCCGCTCATGGTGAGGAACCCTCGGTCTCCCCTTCGTCGCCCATCCGATATTCTCTCTGTTCGAGCAGATGGGCAATTGCTCTCACCAATTCCTGCTTCCCCTCCCCCGTTACAGCAGAGATGAGATGTAATGCTTTCTCATGCCGAGCAAAATCTTCCTGCACCTCAGGAAATCGGTCGCGGGTGACCGGCAGGTCAGCTTTTGTGACGGCCACGATCTGCGGATGTCGAGCCAGGGCAGTGTCAAAAGCGGCAAGTTCACGATTGATAACGCGGTAGTCGGCATACGGGTCACATGCCGGATCAGATATATCAAGAAGATGAACCAGAATAGAAGTCCGCGAGAGATGGCGCAAAAAGCGCACGCCCAGCCCCTGACCGGTGTGCGCCCCCTCAATGAGTCCCGGCACGTCAGCCATGACAAATGAGCCCGCATCGCCATAGCGTACAACGCCGAGGTGCGGAACGAGGGTCGTAAAGGGAAAGTCGGCCACACGCGGACGGGCGGCCGACACAGCGGAGATCAGCGTCGATTTCCCGACGTTGGGAAACCCTACCAGGCCAACATCGGCCAATAAGCGGAGTTCCAGTTGGAGCTGCCGCGTCTCTCCGGGCAGTCCCGATTGGGCGAACCGGGGAGCCCGATTGGTGGAGGTGGCGAAAGAGGCATTCCCTCTCCCGCCTTTGCCGCCGTGGGCGACCACGACCTGTTGGCCGGCAGCTCGCAGGTCGGCGAGTATTTCTCCACTCTCCATATCGCGCGCAATGGTTCCGGCCGGGACGGAAAGAATGAGAGACTTTGCGTTCTTCCCGTGTTGATCCTTACCCCGTCCATGTTCGCCCCGGGCCGCTTTGGCGTGATGCCGATGGGCGAGATCAAGCAGGGTGTTGCGTTGTGGGTCGACGCGCAGGATGACGTCTCCGCCATTGCCGCCATTGCCGCCGTTCGGCCCTCCCCAGGGCCGAAACTTCTCGCGGAGGAAGCTGACGCAGCCGCGCCCGCCATCACCGGCTTTGACCGTCATGGTCACTTCGTCAACGAAGTTCATAGCCCGTGTATATCAGGAATAGGGGACTGAAGAAGCCCAATAAAAAAAGCCCCGAAGGGGGGCTTTTCCTATAATCTTACGTTCGCGCGTGCGGCCGAACAGATTATTGCGGATACACACAGACCCGCTTGCGCGTTTTGCCCATACGTTCGAACTGAATCACTCCGTCAGTCTTGGCAAACAGCGTATAATCTCGTCCCATACCAACATTGGCCCCTGGGTAGATGCGCGTTCCGAGCTGACGAACAATAATGTTTCCCGCTTTTGCAAATTGCCCGGCAAAGAGCTTGACGCCGCGGCGCTGTCCTGGGCTGTCTCGGCCATTCCGACTGGAGCCTTGTCCTTTTTTATGTGCCACGTTTATCCTCCCAGGTTGATCGATTTGACCTGCACGGCCGTAAAGTGCTGCCGATGGCCATGTTTGCGCCGATACCCTTTGCGCCGTTTCTTCTTAAAAACAATGATCTTTTTCTCTTTCCCATGCTCAACAACGCGAGCCGTCACGGAAGCGCCGGGCACAAGCGGGGTGCCAATTTGAACAGCGCCCTCAGTCGAGGTGAGCAACACCTCAGGGAACGTAATGTCACCCCCGACCTCTCCCGGTAGAGACTCCACTCGCAGGAACTCGCCCTGCGTCACTCGATATTGTTTTCCACCCGTACGAATTACTGCGTATGACATCTCCCGTTACCTATGCGAGCGTGTTTTTTCTGTCAACTCCCAAGAGCGTGGCGAATGGCCTCGGGAATGGGCTGGGGCTGGTCGTGCGAATTCACAAAAACTGCGGTGATCAACCCACTGACGCAGCGCTCTCCGGCTCGGTGGATTTCCCCGGCAAAGGTCATGGAGGTGGTTCCAATCCGCTCAACCCAGACTTTCACCTCAATCGGTTCATCAACAAAGAGGGGAGTATAAAATG
Source organism: Candidatus Binatia bacterium (assembly GCA_022824615.1). Lineage (GTDB taxonomy): Bacteria > Desulfobacterota > Binatia > Bin18 > Bin18 > Bin18. Next base: position 18,545 of record JAJDZM010000281.1, read on the forward strand.
TTGCCGAGACGTTCACCCGCGGCAGCCCTGATATTTTGCGGTGGTCGGACAGCGGGAACCCGGCCTGCCGCATCAATTCCCACTCGGCTATCTCAAAATACCGGAACGCTGCCGTGTAATGAATCCGACCCGACGCATCAGTATCGACCCACCGAACTCGAAGTTTTTCCGTATGGGACAGCATGCTTTCTATAGGAGTTTCTGAACGGGAAAGTCGCGCATCCCCAAAGGATAAGAATAAAGCGGGGAAGCTCAAGACGGGCAATTACGCCTGTGGCTCAACGGCCTTGTGGGTAGCGGTTTGAATCCGTGGGATGGCCGTGTAGATCCGGCTCTCAGGTCCGTTCTGTACGCTCAGCCTGGCGAGATACTCTTCCAGTTTCTTTCGTATTGCCGCGAGCTGTGGGTCAGGCCGTACTGCGGGCACTCTCTTTTGCCGAGCAAGTTGCGTCTGCACTTTTTTCAATGGATTGATATACCTGCCGTTTTTATGCATCTCAAAGTGCAGGTGCGGACCGGTTGCGGCGCCCGAAGACCCGACATAGCCGATCACCTGTCCCCTTTTGACAAAAGCTCCGGCTCTCATTCCTTTTTTGATGCGTCGCAGGTGGGCGTATGCCGAGCTATAGGGTCCGGCATGGTCAATTTTGAGAAAGCGGCCATAGTCGCCTTTCCAGCCGGCATAAGTGACCTTGCCATCCGCCACCGCGCGTACCGGTGTTCCCGTTGGAGCGGCAAAATCCACGCCACGGTGGGGACGTCTCCGTTTATGAATGGGATGCAACCGGGCATCGCTAAAGACCGATGAGATACGGGTGAATTGGACGGGGTAACGCAGAAACTGCTGTCCAAACCCCATCCCTTCTTCCGCGTCAAGGGGAAAGACGAGGTGTTTTTTCCCCTTGTTCACGATTTCTGCGGCAAGCACTTTACCATGCTTCACGGCTTGCCCGTTATATTGAATTTCCTCAAAAATGATCTTGAACGGGTCACCCGGCTGAAGGTCGTATGAAAGGTTCATATCCCAGCCCATATCTGCCACCGCATCAATGATACCGGCCGGGACACCTATTTTTCTGGCTGCCCAACCCAAACTATGGGTAATGCGGCCACCAACGGCCCGCCAGACAAGGGTCGTGGGAACGGTCTCGATTCGTGACTGAATATGCCCGCTCTCATCCTTCTCAAACACGAGCGAAGTGTCCTGATTAATACTACAGGAAACGGTTCGTAGCGTTGGCGTCCCATTGTGGTCGGGCTCATAGGAGAGCGTTATGGTGCGTCCAACTTGCAACCTCCGCACCTCAGCCCTTTGTTGCGCCGCAGTGATCCATGCGGCGGTCTGTTGAGGCGAGAGCCCTTCTTTTTTCAGAATCTCCGCAAACGTCTCGTTCGGCTTAATGGCATGCACAATGTGGTGCGGCATGCCTATTGGCATTACCGGCTCAGGCAACGGAGGAAGGGCAACGAGAACGGCCGGGACCGTGTCTTCTTTCTCTTCCGGAGTTGGGTGCGCTCCGGTAGAAATCGTCTCCACATGACCCGGAACAGCACTTCTTTGCTGAATCTCGTTCAAACGTTGTTGGACCTGAGCGGTCACCTCGTTTTTGGCAAAAGAAGGGTCAACGGCCGGGTTTGCCGCCCGAACAATAAACCCGAGAAAACCGACTGCCAGAATGGGAGCGATAAGCAGCGCCTGAACGTGGCCGCTCTGGCGCCCAAGGGAGACGCAGAGTATTTCCTTGCAATACTCCAGCCACCGGCTCTGCATGGTCAAAAAAGGTGCCAGCACAACGCAGAAAAGTCAAGGAGATATAGTCCAACATTGTTTCGCCGTCATACCGATGGTAGGTTGGACAGCGGTGAAAAAAGTCCTGCCTCTTATTGCGTGTCTTGTCATTAGCGTCAGCGGACTCACCGCCTGTTACGTCTATGCCCGGCTCAACACCCCGGGTCCGCCTCTAGCGGCCCCTGCTCGGATCTTTATTGCTCCGGGCAGCACTCTCCAACAAACAGCGCAGCTGCTTGTTGCCGAAGGCATACTGGCAAGTATCCAACCATTTCGTTTCTGGGCGCAATTCACAGGCAAAGATCATTCCATACAAAGTGGGGAGTATATCCTGGAAACCCCGCTGACCCCGCGGAGGTTGCTTGAGACCCTGACCCTAGGTCAGGTCATCCACCATATGGTGACGATCCCGGAAGGACTGACACTCAAACACATTGCCAAAAGACTGGAAGACCAAGGGTTTGGCCCCCAAGAGCGATTCCTGTCTCTAAGCACCTCTCCTCAGTTCTTAGCCACATGGGACCTCCAGGAATACGGACTCGAAGGCTACCTGTACCCGGACACTTACTTTTTTTCAAAGCAAAGCGCTGCGGAGGATATTCTGGAACGTATGGTCGCACGTCTGTCTGAGGTCTTTACCCCGGCCATGCAGCAGCAGGCCCAGGAGTTAGGGTTCTCCCAACATGAAGTTCTGACCTTGGCTTCGCTCGTTGAGAAAGAAACCGGGGCGGCAGAGGAGCGTCCGCTGATTGCCGGCGTCTTTCACAATCGGCTCCGTCAAAACATTCCCCTCCAGTGTGATCCAACCGTCATCTATGGCATTCTGAACTTTGACGGGAACCTGACACGTCGCCATCTGCGTACGCCCACGCCGTATAATACCTATCTGTTTACTGGCCTTCCGCCCGGCCCAATTGCCAGCCCGGGACTCGCGGCGATTCAAGCCGTCCTCTCCCCAGCCGAGACGGACTACCTCTATTTTGTTGCTCGGGGAGACGGCACACACGTATTCTCTTCTCGGCTCGCAGATCATAATCGTGCGGTTCGCCGGTTTCAGAAACGTGGCTCGCGCAATGGATAGCTTGTCCCAACTCCTCACCGCGACAGCCCGCCGGGTGCTGTGGCAGCGGAGTGCCAATACCCTCGGTTTTTTTCTCCCCCTGGGGATTGCGGTCTTTTTCCTGGGATACAGTCTGCTCCTGGCCTGCTCGCTCCCCATCGGATTTGCTTTTCTTCCACCCGTCGTCGTCTTCGGTTTTCTACTGCAATCCCTCAGACAGGGAAAAAAGAGCTACCAGGACGAGAGCATTGCCCGTCTGCTGGACGAGAAAACGGCCGGCCAAGAGCGTTTCCTCACCCTGACGACCCTATCGTCTTCTTCAGACTTCTTAGCCCAGGTTCGGAGCCAAGCCGCCCGGAAGGCTGCCTTCTTCGTTCCCGAGCGCGACCTGCCCTTCCATCTCGACAGGCGGGTTCCGTTTGCGTGTGTGGGCGCAGTTCTGAGTGGCCTGCTCTTCTTGTTTTTACCATCCGGCAGCGCTGCCCTGGCTCCAAGTGGCCTCTCACCTGTTGCGCCGACGACTGAAACCCTGCTCCGGAATATTGAGGATATTGCCCGGCAGTTGGTCCGCGTACAGTCTTCCCCGGAAGAACAGCAAGTCGGAGCCCAACTCCTCGTCCTTGCTCAGGAGCTCAAGAATCCGGCTCTGACCCCTCAGGAGAAGATGCGTCTGATTGATGAAGCGCAAAAACGCATGAATCTGCCGCTGCCAGTACCGCAGATTCTTCCGCTTGATCTCAAACTCTTTGGGAGCGACAGTAAACAAGACGATAGTCCGGGCAACCAGGGTGACAGCCCGCAGCCGGAGAATACGCCACTCGCAAAAACAAATGAGGACCTGGAGCAACTCAAGCAGTCGCTGTCTGCTCAGAGGAATGAGGCACAACCGGGTACGCAAAACACAAACCAGCCAGACCAATCAGACAATCAACGGTCACAAAAGCAGCAAGATACCTCCCAGGAATCCGACGGTGGCATCAAATTTGACCAGCCTCAGTCTCAAGAACAAAAAGGCAAGCAGCAGGCCCAACAGAATACCTCCGGTCAGCAGCAACAAGCGCCGCAACCCGGCCAACAACCGGACGCCCAGCAGCCGCCTTCCGGGGTAGACCCCCACAAAGCCGGACCCGAACAGCGCCGTCACGCCACGCAGCAGAGCAATGAGAGAAAACAACCGCAGCAGTCCCCAGAGCAGTCAGACCAACAGCCCGGACAATCTGGCGGGCAGGGAAAAGGCGAGCGTTTTTACAAACCGGGCGAGCAGCCCGGCGGATTTCTGACTCAGGCTGCCCGCTACGTCAAAGTTCGTATTCCGACCGGTGTCGAGGTGGAACAGGACAGCCGGGAACTGACCGAAAATACCAGCCCGGCGGTCCCGACCACGCCCTATAGCAACGCCCCACTCGCCGACCGTCCGCCGGAGAAAAAGACCCCTCAGCAGCGCATTCCCCTCGAATATCGAGCCATCTTACAGAAAGAGTAAGCGTGCCCTCCACATCATACATAACTGTTGGTACGCTTACTCTTTAGGAGCAGCATGCCAGCCTCGCCATCACCTTTATCCTCAGAGCTATTATCCCCGGAACAGCGGGTTGAACGCTTTCGACACATCTTTGCGACCATCGAAGAAGAGGTCGGTCAGGTGATCGTTGGCCAGCGGAGTATCCTGCGGAAGATCTTAACCGCCTTTTTTGCCGGTGGGCATGTCCTTATTGAAAGTGTGCCGGGTCTGGGCAAGACGCTGATGGCCAAGTCGCTCAGCCAGGCCCTGGCGCTGAGCGCCAAGCGGATTCAATTTACGCCAGACCTGATGCCGTCTGATATCGTTGGGACTCAAGTCCTGTCTGAAGGCGCTGACGGCAGGCGCTATTTTGAATTCAAGCCCGGCCCGGTCTTTGCCAACATCGTTCTGGCGGATGAAATTAATCGCGCCACGCCCAAAACCCAGTCGGCTGTTCTTGAAGCCATGGAGGAGGGGCAGGTTACCGTTTTTGGGGAGACGCATACCCTCACGCCACCTTTTCTTGTTGCGGCGACCCAGAACCCGGTTGAGATTGAGGGGACCTACCCGCTCCCCGAAGCGCAACTGGACCGTTTTCTGCTCAAGCTGATTATCGAATCGCCCAGCGCGGCTGAGGTGGCCGAAATTGTAGAGCGCACCACACAAGAGACGCAGTATCGCATCAATCCCGTTCTCTCGGCAGACACGGCTCCGGCAGTCATCGCCGAGATGCAGAATCTGGTACGCGCGGTCCTGTTGGCTCCTCCGCTGAGTTTGTATATTGCCCGGCTTATAGAGGCAGCCACACCCAGCAACCCGAATTCTCCGGTGCCTGAGGTCACCCGCTACCTCCGCTACGGCCCCAGCCCGCGTGGGGCTCAGGCGCTCACCCTAGGGGCCAAGGTCAACGCCCTGCTTGACGGGCGGGTACATGTCAGTTTTGAGGACATCACCGATGTTGCGCTGTCAGCCCTGCGGCATCGCTGCCTGCTGAACTTTCAGGCTGAGGCAGAGGGCATTAGTGGCGACCAGATCATCGAACTGCTGCTGAAACAGGTCCCGAAAAAATAGGAGAGTCCCGTCCATTTTTTCTGTCCCTCGCACAGCAACAAGAGGCATGGCAAGATGGAGAAACAGGAAGAGCTACACACCCAGGCGATGGTGGGAGCTGAAAGGAATCTGAGGACGATGAATCTTATCCACACGGTTTTTGAACCCGAAGGCGCAGGCCCGCATCCAACCATTCTTGCCCTGCATGGCTGGGGGGCCAACGCTCTCGACCTCTTGGGCTTATCTCCCCATCTGTGTCGAGGTCAGTTTCTGGTACTCTGTCCGCAGGGTCCACTTCAGGTCCCCATCGGTCCGAATATGGTCGGTCACGGCTGGTTTCCGCTGACGAGTGGCGGACCGATCGATGTCCAGTCGGTTCTCTCTGCACGCGAGGCCGTTCGCACCTTCCTTGACGAAGCACTGCGGCGCTACCCTGTTGATTCCAAAAAACTGTGCGTGCTGGGTTTTAGTCAGGGCGGGGTCATGGGTTATAGCCTAGCCCTGGGAGAGCCCGAGCGCTTTGCCGGACTCGCGGCTCTGAGTTCGTGGCTACCGAAAGATATGCTGACCGCATTACCGGACATACCGGCCACGGAGCAACTTCCCGTGCTGGTCCAACACGGCAGTAAGGACGAGTTGATCGATGTGGGCCGGGCCCGTCAGTCCGTCGAAATCCTGCGTGATGTCAAAGTGCCCGTGACCTACCGGGAGTATGATATGGGTCACGAAATCAATGCTCGCAGCCTGACCGACCTGTCCAACTGGCTCCAGGAAAAAGTGGTATCACCGATTACCCTGGCGTCCTGAATCCGCTCCGCGGTCTGAGTCGGTATCGTTCGTTCAAGACGGCGAGCGGGCCAATCGGGCGCACTTTGCCACCGAACTGGAGACAGCATGCGTAAGATAGCAAGCACCCTGCTCGTTGCATTCTGCATCGCAGGACTGGCCGGGCGCGCCTCGCCACTCACTTTGTCCACGTTGCAGGACAGTACCGGCCAGTGTTACGACCGGACCGTCCACCCCCAGACTTCGATCGTGGACAGCCATGTGCACTTCCGTCCGTTCGGCGGTCCCGCCATTCCATTCTCAGAGGTGATCTCCTATCTCGAACGGACTGGTGTCCTGTTCGCCAATATCTATGGTATCGGCCAGATGCTGCCGGTCACGTCTTCCTGCACCTACTACCTGGACTGTCCCGGCACGCTGGTGAAACCCACGCTGAAGAACGATTTTGTGAACGCGGCGAGCTTGATTGTGGAAGCGCCGAAACACGTCCACCTGACGCTCGCCATGACCTTCCCCGACTTGTCCCAACCCGACTCTATTCTGCAAGGGATACAGCTCCTGGAAACAGAGTACCCCGGCCTGTTCACCTGGATGGGTGAGGTCAATCTGGTGAAACAGGCATTGTTCGGAAACGGGCATCGGGCCGTGCCCCTGACTGCGATCGATGGATGGAGCGCCTTCATGCAGGTGCTCCGTGAACGGCACATCCCGCTCGCGATTCACTCGGACCTGGGCAGTGATGACGAACCAACCAAATATCTGGCTTGGATGCAAAAGGTGCTGGATTTGTATCCCGATAATGCGATCGTCTGGATGCATCTCGGGCTCTCCCGAGAACTGCTCAAGATGGACACGGCGCAGCACATTCAGATTATGAAATCGCTGTTGGACCGCTACCCGAAGCTGATGTTGGACATTTCCTGGCGCATCATTGAGGACTACTATTTTTCGGACCCCGAAAAACGGGTGCTATACGCGTCCTTCCTCAACGAGTACTCTGAGCGCGTTCTGCCCGGCACCGATTTCGTTGCCTCAGGCAACAAGGACTTCGAGGTGTATCAGGAGGAGTTACACGTCACGAGTCGCATCAATCGCTATTTGAACGACACCGCTTTTCGGAATATTGCCCTGGGACAGAATTATTTCCGTCTGCTGAACCTGGATTATACCGCCCCCCCTGTGTGTAGGCGTGAATGAGCGAACCGCTTCCCGTAATACGCCGCTACAGCGGCGCGGCTACCTCGCTGATTTGGATGAAAGAGGAAACGTGCCCAGCTTCTTTACATGCCGGAGGGCACGTTTCCTCTCTGGAGCAAAAATTCCGTGACCACCTGTAAGAAGTGCTCCAACTGGTCGTGGTGCACCCAGTGGCCAGCCTTCGGGATCGTCATCAGAGAGGGATGGCGAAATGCTTTCGCACGTTCGCTATCTTTCTCCAAATCAACCGCCCACGATTCGCTGCCTCGCATCAAGAGGAGTGGGCAGGTAATACGTCCCCAGATTTCTTGGGCATCCGCCATATTGAAGCGATACGGTGAGCGGGCGCGGACATAGTTGTCAAATTTCCAGGTATAGGTTCCGTCCTCATTGCGGTGGGTTCCATACAGGGTCAGATGATGGGCCTGCTCCGGGCTGAGGTGGGGGTTGG
>JAJDZM010000025.1 GCA_022824615.1 Candidatus Binatia bacterium
GGAGGGAGAGGGCTGGGGTGAGGGGGAATATTCAAAGTGAGACACTACCAACTAAGCTCTTCCAAATACGCCTGCATTGGTTTATTGGCAAAGGAAACCCACTACACACGAGGAGGAAGATCGATGCTACGTGTCAGCAAGGTGCCGTTTGAGAAGGTTGACCCCGCTCTGCAAAAAACCATGCAGCAGAGCGACGAGGCGCTCGGCGGGTCGGAATGGATACAGGTCTTTGCCCATACCCCGGACCTCTACAAGCACTTCGTCGATTTTTACTACTCCCATATTATGGTCGATGCCGACGGGATCAGCGTCAAGCTGACCGAGCTGATTCGGCACAAGGTAGCCCAAATCAACGAATGCCAGTTGTGAATGACGGCCGTGTATGCCTCGGCGAGGCAACAAGGTCTGACGGAAGAAATGATTCACGCCCTGCCCCATTTTCAGGACAGCGATATGTTCACGCCGCGCGAGAAAGCCGCCCTGCGCTTTGCGGATACCCTGGCCCGCGATCATAAACAGGTCTCCCAGGACCTCTTTGACGAGCTGCGGACCCATTACAGCGAGCCCGAGATCATGGCTCTGGGCTGGCGCATGGCCATTTTTATTGGCTATGGACGGCTGGTCTACGCCGTTGGACTCGACGGGGTGGGCAAACCGTGTCCGCTCTCGTTCGCGCATGAGGACATGCAGGCAGAAGCGGAACAGCCGGGCTGTTAAGCCAACGCGGGCCGTCGAGGAGGACGACCCGCGTGAACGTGCTGCCATCCAAGCACGAGCGGAAGAAGATTAGGGCGGGTTAGCAGAGCGTCATCCAACAGGGGCCGGGCTTACGGCATCGGTAGTCCGTTAAAAAAGCCATCCAAATCTATGAAGGCGTTGACCGATTTCTTGAGATTAGCGGCCATCTGGTTCTCTATGTTTGCCGCCTCTACCCGTATGCCTTTTCTGCGCAATTTCTCCGCAAGATAGGCAAAATCCTGATCGCCTGTCACCAACACAACCACGTCTGGATTTACATCGATTGCGAACTCCAAGGCATCCATAGCCATCAAAACATCGATGTTGGCCGAAAAATCATTCTCACCCGTCCTCTTTCCATAATGTACTACGGTCATAATGCCGCTGAATTCTAATTTTTCTTTTGTGGCGTACATTGCATCCCTGACGGATTTCCACTTCGGAGGCATATCCTTCACATCGGGAGGGAAACCGAAATAAACAACCATTTCGATTAGTACTCTGCCTTCGTCGGGATTCGCTAAATACTTTTTCAATTCAATTAGGTCTGCATACTGTCCCCTCAATTTCGCGGCGTGGTAGAAGTTAGCTTGGTCAACGAAAATCATTACTCTTTGCATCAATGCTACCCCCTCTTTATGCGAAAGTGGCCTCCCGAATTTGAAGACTTCCCATCGGAATCGCAACGAGTGACCTTGACCCTGTCATTAGGAAGACTTAGCGGCAACCAACGGGGAGTACCGCCTTTGCTTATCCACGCCGGCCAATCGTTGGTGTTCAATCGACTGGGCCGTGACGATGACATCATGCAGAAGTATGGATTCACTTTGGGATACTTATTTCCATTGTCTCCAAATATAAGTCTCAGTCGTTCCGCCTTTGACTTCATCTGGTTGTTATTCCAACTGGAATACCCTTTGGCCTCCAGGAAGACCAAGTGATAAATCCCATCCTTTATGAACGCCACCAGCAAATCGCTGTCTTCTTGACTTCCTTTAACTATACCATCTTCATTGGAAAAGATGCCACTCTCGTTTGGATTCGCGTGATACGCGAGACCGGCGGCTATCCAATCCAGGTGATAGTCCATCGCTACGAAAGCATCGGCAGGTATTGGAATTTTAATAGCTTCACTGAGTCTTTTTCGGAAATCCTCTGATAGGAGAAAGTCCCTATTGCCCAGGGCTTCGCCGACGAGGAAAAATCTCTCTTTCCTGTTGAAACGTCTTAGAATATTGATGAGATCGGACATGGCATCCTCCTGCGTCGCACGGACATAATTCGCCGGTTTCGCTTACCCGTGGACCAGCAGGCGGACCTTTTCCGTAGTCTCACGGCTAAAAGGTCTCATCTCCGCAGCGAGTGCATACGCGGGCAGGAAGATGATCGATCCGGACGTATTTCTCGTCAACCTGAAAGACTTCGTTGACCAGTTCCTCACGACTCTCCACGGCTCCACATACTGTACATGTGAACATGGTTACCTCCGCTGGGCATAATTTATCCAATCCCTTGCGCTCGGTTCGTACAAGGTGTGATTTTGACGAATGCTGTGTCTGCAAGAGAGACCTGAAAGGGTAAAGGGCGCCCTGTTCCAGTGAAGCCTGACAATAGACAACTTGGTGAATATTTATCCGTAGCGTACTCACCAGCCTGCCTGATCTCCAGATCGGTCACATTTCGTTCAACGACCCCCTTTAAGGCGTGACGGCTGTAGCGAAACGCGCCCGACCCCAACTGATTTCGTACCTGCTCAAGTGTTTTCACGCCCCCATACGGCCATATTATTTCAATATGAACTCCACCACCGCGCCGCCGCTGCCGTACAGCGGACCATAGGCGTGCACCTGCGCGCCGGTGAACTTCCGGCCCAGGGCACCCAATACCCAGGCGCCGTGCTTAAAACCCATATCGGCCTGCCCTTTTGCGGCAAACTCGGGCAGGGCCGCAGACAGCCCTTTTCCGTCACCGGCTTGCAGCAGAGCCAGTATTTTTTTATTCCAGCGGTCGTATTTCGGAGCGACGATCTTGTCTTTGGCAATATCGATCTCGTGTCGAAAGAACGCGCCGGAAAAGTTCCCCACGCCAACCACCGCCGCCCGTTTTTTCTGTTTGCCGGCCAAGCGTGCCGCCAGGCGTCCGAGTTTCTCGGTCAGCGCAAAGTCGTGGTAGAGATTGTTCGAGGCCAGCACCAGCGGAATTTTGCCGCCCGGATTCAGGAAATTTGCGGCGACAATCGTCCCCGTATCAATCGGAAACCCGTCGTAATTGACCGCCTTGGACTTGACCCCGATTGTGCCGGTTGCGGCCACGCAGGCCCTGGCCAGCCGGGTGTCAATTTTCAGTTTATAGGGCAGCTCGCCGTACTCGTGCCAGTTCTCGTCAACGTGCAGACCGCTCACTCGCGGGCGGGTCTGCCACAGTTGGTCCAGGACGGCGATCCACTGCGTTGAATATAAGAGGATCACGTCCGGTTTGGACTGGACGAGCGCCGCGCCGGCCCGCTCCAGGCCGGTCGCAATTTTGCCCCAGGGCGGATTATCGCGTTTGACGTAGGGCAGGGGCGAGCCGGGGACGAGAAAGGCAGAGACCACAGCCATTTCGCTTACCTATGCCGCCTGTCTGATGGCCCGGCGGGAAGCGCGGGTTTTGGAGGCCGGTTTGGAGAGCCCGGCCCGTTCGAGGTTCCACTCCATCACGGCGTTCCCCGTGCCGATCACGGTGCCGTAGCCGTGCAGTTCGGCCGGAATCTCGGGATAGCCCATGGCGGCAAACATCCAGGTAAAGGCCCCGGATTTCACCTCGGCAAAGGCCTCGTCGATAAACTGCGGGAGCAGACGAAAGACCTCTTTGGTGTGGCCCTGACGCAGGAGATCAATCATCCGCATGTCCCACTGGTAGCCGGACAGGCTTTGCGGATGTTCTTGAGACATATCTTCCGGCAGGGCCGGCTCTTCGTGAAAATGCCAGTGGCACAGCGTGTTGGAGGCCAGGAGCACGGCGCGGCGACCCAGTTTTTCAATGGCCGTGCGGGTGGCCCGGCCCAGGCGGTCCATTTCTTCGAGACCCTCTTCGGTCGAGAGATAATAGGGCGAATTATTGGCCGACAGTCCGACAACCGGGATGTCCCACTGGGGGCGAATCATATGCAGAGCGGTGATGGTGCCGTAGTCCACGCGAAAATTCGGGTTGCGCATCATCTTGGTGTACAGCCCCTGCCTGGCCCCCTCCGCGCAGCAGGCTTCGGCCAGGGCGACATCGACGTTCAGCTCAAAGGTATAGCGAAAGATATTCGGAAAGATGGGGTCAACCGATTTGCCGCTGAGCTTGGGAACCCCCAGAAAATGATGTCCCTGCTGCGTAATCCAGTGCGGGGAGTGGACCAGCAACACGTCCGGCTTGAGCGCGTCAAGACTCTTGCGGGCGCGCTCATACGCCCAGCGGAGTTGTTCCCAGCCGCACTGCGACTTGGGTTCGTTCTGGGGCGGGTTTTCTCCGTACACCAAGTGGGGCGGGTGCGGAGCCAGAAACCCGGCGACGATGGCGCCTTTTTTTTGCGTCCGTGGCATGATGGTCTCCCTTCACAGCTTGAGACAGACGTTGCGCAATTCCGTATAGAACTCCAGCGAATGCACCCCGCCTTCGCGGCCAATGCCCGATTGCTTGGCTCCGCCGAACGGGGTGCGCAGGTCGCGCAAGAACCAGCAGTTAATCCAGGTGATGCCCACGGTGATCTGCGCGGCCACCCGATGGGCCCGGGCCGCATTATGCGTCCAGATTGAGGTAGCGAGGCCGTAGGGCGTATCGTTGGCCAGGCGCACGGCTTCTTCTTCCGAGTCAAAGGGCCGGACATGGCAGCACGGCCCGAAAATTTCTTCCCGCACAACCGGGGAGTCTTCCGACAGACTCGTCCAGATGGTGGGTTCGACCCAGGCCCCCTGCGTATACGGGGGTGCCATGTCGGGAATGCCGCCGCCGGTAATCAGGGTCGCTCCGTCGGCGCGGGCGCGCTCGTAATACGAGAGGACTTTCCTGCGATGCTCAAGACTGATCAACGGTCCCAAGGTCGTGGTCGTATCGTGTGGGTCGCCGAGCGTGAGGGATTCGGCCTTGGCCTTCAGCGCGGCCAGAAACTCGTCAAAAATCGGACGCTCAACATACACCCGCTCGGTTCCCAGACAGACCTGCCCGGTGTTGGCGAAGCACGCCCGGCCGATACCCTCAATAGTGGTCTCAAGGTCGCAGTCGGCAAAAATAACAGCCGGGTTTTTTCCACCCAACTCAAACGAGACATCCCGCACGCCCACGGCCGCGCGCTGCATAATGGCCTCGCCCGTGACGGTCTCGCCCGTAAACGTAATCGCATCAACACCGGGATGGCTGACCAGGAATTCTCCGGCCGAGTCCGGCCCGAACCCGTGCACCACATTATAGACACCGTGAGGCACACCGGCCTCGTTCATCACCTCACCCAGCAGCGTGGCCGTGCTCGGCGTTTCCTCCGAGGGTTTGACGACCACGCTGTTCCCGCAGGCCAGGGCCGGGCCGACCTTCCAGGTCATGAGCAGCAGGGGCAGATTCCACGGACACACCACCGCAACCACGCCTTTTGGTACGCGCAGGCTGTAGTTCAGCGCCCCGCTGCCGTCCGGGGTGGGCATGTCGAAGTGTTCGCCGGATACGTTTTTGACCACATCGGCAAAAATACGGAAGTTGGCCGCACCGCGTGGGATATCAATATGAGAGGCCAGGCTCACCGGCTTGCCAGTATCGGCCACCTCGGCCTCAAGAAACTGGTCAAAACGTTGCTCTATACCGGCGGCAACCGCGTATAACACCTCCGTGCGTTCGGCCAGGGTCAGCCGGCTCCAGGGTCCGCTCAGGGCGGCTCTGGCCGCCTGGACCGCGGCATCCACCTCGGCCCGGCCGGCTTCGCACACCTGGCTGATGAGCGTATTATCAATAGGCCGGCGGTTCTCAAAGGTTCGGCCACTCGTCCCTTCGGTATAGACTCCGTTGATAAAATGGCGGATGGTCTGGGTACTCATCTACGGACTCGTTGGCTCGGAAGATCGATAGGCTACTATGCTGTTTCACTCTAGCCCAACCGGCGCTGAATATATACCATTCACACCAACCGGCAAACAACAAGGAGGACACCATGTCACAAGTCAATTCCCACGCGCTCGCTGAAACGGACTGGCTGGCAGACCATCTCAATGATACGGACCTGTGCCTGCTCGACTGCCGTGTCAACCTGATCCCCGAGGATTCCGGCGGTTTCCGTATGGAGAGCGGGCGGCCCGCCTGGGAGGAGGGCCACATCCCTGGAAGTCATTTTGTCGATTTCACCACCGACCTGTCCGACCAGCACAGCGACCTGCCCTTAATGATGCCGCCCGCCGATCAATTTGCCGCCGCCATGACGCGCGGCGGAGTGAGTGCTCACACCCGCGTCGTTCTCTATGACGATTTCTATAATATCTGGGCGGCCCGAGTGTGGTGGATGCTCCGTGCGAGCGGCTTTGACAACGCGGCAGTCCTCAACGGCGGCTGGCACAAGTGGACGCAGGAAGGCCGGCCCGTCTCGAACCGGCCTGCTGACCCGGTACAGGGCCAGTTCGTGTCCACCCCGCGACCTCAGATGATGGCGGGCAAACAGGAGGTGCTGGAGGCGATACCAACGCCGTCAAGCTGCCTGCTGAACGCCCTGACTGCCGAGGATCATGCCGGCGCGGGAGGAATGATTCAGTATCCCCGGCCCGGACGCATTGCGTCGAGTGTAAACGTCTCCTTTTATGATCTGGTCGATCCGGAGACGCACGCCTATCTGCCTGCCGAGCAACTCCGCGAAAAATTCGAGACCGTTGGCGCAACCGGTGCGAAGCGGGTCATTACCTATTGTGGGGCTGGGATTGCGGCCAGCAGCGACGCCTTCGCCCTCACTCTACTGGGATTGGAAGACGTTGCCGTCTACGATGGTTCACTCATGGAATGGGCCGCGGATGCGAGTCTGCCCATGGAGACGGATACCTCCCCCGCCGGATAGTCTTCGTCGTAGCGTCAGTGGAGGAGGCCTGACGGACGCGGTTCAGAGACACAAGGAGGGACCGTGAACGAAGAAACGCTGGAAATCTCTCTCGTGAACGATCTGAAGGAGATCGCCCGCGTCGCGGAACATATTGACGAGTTCTGCGCCTCTCGGTCCATTGCGTCGGAAGTCGCTTATGCGATCAACCTGGCGCTAGACGAAATCCTGACCAATACCATCAGCTACGGGTACGACGATGACGCGCCGCATCAGATCGAGATCAGCGTCTACCCGGAAACGGAAGCGCTGGTCATCGTCATGACAGACGACAGCGCGGCGTTCGACCTGTCGAACGCGCCGACACCCGACATCGGAGCCTCCCTCGAAGAGCGGCCTCTGGGCGGACTCGGCCTGTTCCTCGTGCATCAGATGATGGACAGCGTCGAGTATCGGCGAGAAGGGGAACGCAACATCGTCACCCTCAAAAAGAACAAGACCGCAGAGCAGAGCCCGGACGAGGTCTGACGATACTGTACCCCACCGATTCACGCCTGGAGCCGCCAGCGGCGCCATTATCCACCCGGACCGCAGGTTGAGGACCCGAATTACACGGAACGTGCAAAGCTGCATTGCAGTTTCGGAATGGAATGTAAATACTCATCTCGCTTCTTAGGGCCAACGTTTCAACCTGTCTTATTCCAATCCTGACGAGAAAATGCTAAGATTTGCCTATGATTCATGAATTTGCAGTGTCGAATTATTTCTCCATATACGAGGAAGCCATCCTCGATTTACGCATCCCCGGCACGGCGCCCGACTTGCCGCGTTTTCGACCTTGCCAGGCGAAGCCCGATATTCGGCTTCCGACTGTGGCTGTCATCATGGGTCCGAACGGCTCGGGCAAAACGACTTTACTCCGCGCTTTGGTAGACGTTATGCGTGTTGCCTCGGTTCCTAGCTTATCGGTATCAGAGGCTCCGGCCAGTAGAATTTCCTCCTTCTTATCTGAGGAGGCTCAGAGCGAACCGACAAGGTTTCGCGTAGAGTTTGACGCCGACTGGCTGACCCCAGGCGAGATCCGGGAGTTATTCCGCTATGAACTCTCCGTGGGGAGAGCTTTGGGGCAGCCCAACTTCATCCTCCGTGAAGCCTTGTTCCATTTCCCGAAAGGCCGGCCGCGGCGCCTCTTTGAACGTGGTACGCCTGGGGAAGCGATTTACGTTTCACCCGAGTTTGGACTCAAACCGAAAGATCCTCGACTGGACGCGGTTGGGGCCGATACCTCGGTGATAGCAACGCTTGCCGTACTCAACGTCCATCTTGCCGAACGAATAAAAGAAGAGATGCGGCGGGTCTATGGATTCTCGAACATTGTCACCATCACCTATCAGGGAAACTGGCAGCCTACGACCGAAGCCGTAGTGGGCTGGTATGAGACCAACGACAGGATGAAAAGTTGGATGAAACGGCAGATGCAGCGTAGCGATCTGGCAATCCAGGACGTGGATATCCGCATTGACGGTACGAAGAAGCAGGCGTTCTTCCGTCATCACGGACTTGATGGTGCTGTACCTTTGCCGTCCGAGTCTAGCGGCACGAAACGCTTATTCCACATTATGCCTCAAATCCGGTTTGCCCTCGATTCGGGTATTCCGCTTATCCTCGACGAGATCGACGGTGACCTGCACGTAGACATTGTGAACGAGATTATTCACTGGTTCCATACCGACGAGACGAATCCACATCAGACTCAGCTCATTGTCTCCGCCCACAATGTCGGCCTGCTTGACGATCTGGAGAAGGAAGAACTCTTCATCGTTGAGAAGGGCCCGGACAGCACAACTCGCGTCCACGCCGCCCAGGACGTGAGCGGGCTACGGCGTGACACGCGGCTCTACCCTAAGTATCGCGCTGGCGTGCTGGGCGGTCTCCCAAAAATCGGTTAGGAAACGATGCGCGGTCGCCGACGGCCGATTCGGCCACGCCGTAGCTTCTTCATAGCTGGCGAAGGCCGGAGCGAACGTCCCTTTGCGCGTTTTCTTCAGCGCCTTTGCGATGAGGCAGGACTGCATGTGCATCTTGACATCAAGCCACAAGACGGTGGTGGCTCTGTGGCCGTTATCGAACAAGCAGGACGCTGGTTAAAAAGGAATCGTTCCCGGCGCGAATACCAGGCGAGATTGGTGTTACTGGATCGCGACCGGATTGAAGCCGAACCACAAGAAGGGATTCAGGCTCGGGCCGTCGCGGCTCGCTATAAACTCGAAATCGTTTTTCAAGACCCGAATCTGGAAGGACTCTTAATCCGGCTGCATGAAGGACAGGAACAAAGAAGGATCGCGGCATCTGACTCGGAAAGCGAACTGCGAAAGATGTGGCCCGAGTATCAAAAACCGCCAACGGCCGAGCAGTTGCGCCAACGCTTCGCGCTGGACGATGTCCGACGGGCAGCCGCCCACGATCAATACTTGCGGAAGCTTCTCGAAGTGATCGGGCTGTGGTCGTAGCCCGAGTGGAACAGAGCGAAGCTGACTGCCCTGTTCCCCAACACCCGCTAGGGTCTGGACGCATAACCAGTAGAGGAGAATGGCGGCGAGGGTGACCGGGGCGCGGTAGTTCTGCGCGAGCTTGTCGTAGCGGGTGGCAACACGCCGCCAGTCCTTGAGGCGGCAGAAGGGGCGCTCGATAACATTGC
>JAJDZM010000113.1 GCA_022824615.1 Candidatus Binatia bacterium
TGGTGTCGTCGGCCATTGGCGCCCTGACCGGTCCCCTCCACGGTGGAGCCAACGAACAGGCGCTCAAGATGTTCCAGGAGATCGAAACGGTGGACAATGCCAGGCCGTTTATCGAAGCGCGTCTGGCGGCCAAACAGAAAATCATGGGCATGGGGCACCGGGTATACAAGGTCAAGGACCCACGGGCGAACGCCCTGCAGGGGCTGGCCCTCAAGCTGTTTGAGGCCAAAGGTGAGCATCCACTATACAAGGTCGCCCAAGAGGTTGAGAAGATCATCAGCGAGCGGGTCGGGGCAAAAGGGATTGCCTCGAACGTCGATTTTTACTCCGGCGTGGTCTATGACAAGCTGGATATTCCCATCGACCAGTTCACACCGATTTTTGCCATTGCCCGGGTGGCTGGCTGGTTGGCTCACTGGCACGAGCAGCTCAAGAGCAACCGTATTTTTCGACCGACACAGGTATACACCGGAGGTCACCAATCCCCGTATATCCCGTCAGAACAACGATCGTAGCATTCATTTCGTAACCCGATACGAGGCGGAGAGGAGAAAACTCTCCGCCTTTTTTATGTCAGGAGTAGGAAACGTCGAACCTATGGAGCGACTTGGCGGTCGAACTGTTGAACGGCAACCTCAGACAGAGTCGTGGCGTGCTCAATCGTTATGCTGACCAGGTTCCCATCGGCTTCGAGATCAAGACAGATATTCTCGTTGACTGCTTGCATCTCCTGAATCGGACGGTCGGAAAATTCTAAGAGTGCAGTATCTGTATCCTTAAAATATTTCACCTTCATGGTTGATACCCGAAGAACCCTCACCCTGGCCCTCTCCCAGAGAGAGAGGGAAGCGGAAAGGGGGATGTCGTCTACCCCTTCGGCTTCACTTCTGTGTTGACGCAGTTCAGGGGCATTTCGCCCCTGCGCAGTCGGTTCACATTTGCAGCCACGCGCTTGGCAATGCCTTGGAGGCTGACGTCGGTTGCGCCGCCTATATGCGGGGTCGCCAGCACGTTGTACTGGAAAATTTTGTCGCTGGGATCAAAGGGCTCATGCCAGAACACGTCCAGACCCGCGCCGGCAATACGGCCTTCCCGCAGGGCGGCCAGCAGGGCCGCGTAGTCTAATACCGGTCCACGAGCGACGTTAATCACAAAGGCTTCCGGTTTCAGACAGGCGAACTCGACCCGGCCCATGAGGCCGCGTGTTTCGTCATTCAGGGGCGGGGCGGCCACTACAAAATCGGCTTCTCGCAGGACGGAATGAAACTCGTCCTGCGCAATGTGCTCGACGCTGGGCAGACCGTCATCCGGCTTGTCCGGCGTTGGTCCCCGGCGAGAAACGGCCAGGATGCGCATTTCAAAGCTGGCTAAACGCCGGGCAAGGGCCCGCCCAATACCGCCATAGCCAATAATGGCGACGGTTTTGCCCTTGAGGGCTTGCCCCATGGGTGACCCCAGAACTTTGTTTTGAATACTCTCTTGAGTCTGCCGGTATTTCCTGGCCAGACCGAGCATGAAAAACAGGGCAAGCTCGGCAACGGACTCGGCATTGCCAGTTCCGGCCGTTGGCACATTCGCCACATAGATGCCCGCCGCGGTGGCCGCCGGAATATCGACCGAGTCCAACCCTGCACCGTACTGCTGAACGAGCTTCAGTCGCGGCGACTGTAGCGCATCGCTGCCGATAGGGGAGACCGTGGGGATCAAGACATCCGCGTGCCGGGCTGCTTCCGGAACGGCATCGGGGGGGCAATCAAGAACGTCATCCTCAGGCAATTCCTGTTGAAGGATACGGCACACATAAGTCAAACCCTGTCGGCAAAAGTAAATCCGCATAACACCTTCCCTTGATCGTTGATGCTGCCTGACCGATAATAAGCCGCCCTGATGATAGGCTGCCTTAGTTAAGAAGAAAAGGAGGAAGAGCCGATGGACTATAGCCGTTATGAATGTCTCCACGCAGAACGCGCCGGGAAGGTGTTGACGGTCTCATTCAACCGTCCGCAAGCCCTGAATGCCATTAACGCCCAGCTGCATACCGAACTGTCCCAGATCTTTGCCGATATCGCTCAGGATACGGAGACGGAGGCGGTAGTGCTGACGGGCAAGGGCCGTGCGTTCTGCGCTGGTGGGGATATCAAGTGGTTCCAGGATATGACGTCCGCGCAGTTGGATGCGCTCTTCATTGAGGCGCGTAAAATTATTATTGACCTGCTGGAAGTGGAACAGCCAATTATCGCTGCGGTCAACGGGCCGGCAACCGGTTTGGGTGCCACCCTGGCGCTCTTCTCCGATGTCATTTATGCGGCGGATAACGCAAAAATTGGGGACCCCCATGTCCGCGTCGGAGTGGTTGCTGGAGACGGAGGAGCCATTATCTGGCCCTGGCTGATTGGGACGGCCAAAGCCAAGGAGTTTCTCATGACCGGGGACTTGGTGAAAGCCGAGGAGGCCGAGCGTATCGGTCTGGTCAACCATGTTGTTCCCGCGGATCAGCTTATGGAAAAAGCCAGGGCCTTTGCCACCCGCATGGCGAATGGCCCGCGTATGGCGATTCGGGGGACCAAGGTCTCGGTGAATAAAATTCTCCGTGACACGGTCAACCTCGTTCTCGATACTTCCCTATCGATAGAAAAACACTGTTTTCATACGGCAGACCACAAAGAAGCGATTCAGTCCTTTGTGGAGAAACGGGAGCCCCGATTCACCGGACAATAAACACCAGAAAAAGACTCCCTTGAGGACCTTTGTGCTTGATGGCTGCGACGCATACTCAGCCCCGCTATTCGTCTCGTCCGGCACGTCCGCTTACGGTGACTATTGCGGTGTGTCTGGTCGCTGTCTATGCCGGCCTGTTTATTGTCTGGGATATTATTGCTCCGTTTGAGCGGTCCTATGCTGAAGGTCCGGTCAGTGTCATTCTGGGCCTTCGCGTGTTCGGTTTGTCTGCCCAACTCATGCACGCCTTGCAACTGCTGGTTGCGGGCAGCCTCGCGTATCATCTCTGGACCATGCAGCGTTTTGGTTGGCATCTGGTCGTGTTCAGCGTTGGTTATATGCTGGTCTCATACGTGATATGGGCACAGGTCTATAACGAGTCCGAGCGCATCGTTGGCTTTGGGCTGTTCTATGCCGTGATACTCCTTATTCTACTGGCTCTGACTTTTCCGCACCGCAGAAAGTTTGTGTGAAGTATGCCAGAGCGTGAGGGCCATATGAGAGAAAGCGGGAGGGAGAATGGTTGATCGTGATGAAAACGTGGGAAACTTGCTAGACTTCTCCGGGAAAACCGCTCTGGTCGCGGGTGTGCTGGACGAAAATTCCATAGGCTGGCCCATCGCCAAGATGCTCAACGACGGCGGCGCTCGGATTGCCCTCTCCATTCAGCGCAAGGCCGTCCGGCGGATGATGGGAGATATCCCCGACCAACTGGATAATCCGCTGATTGCCGAGTGCGATGTGAGTAAGGACGAGCAGGTTGAACGACTTTTCTCACAGGTCGAGCAGGAGTTCGGACATCTGGACTATCTGATTCACTCTATTGCGTATGCCCCGCCAACGTCTTTTGGGCAGCGCTTTGTGAACATCTCACGCGCGGATTTCGCCTTGGCCATGGATGTCAGCGCGTATTCGCTGATTACGCTGGCACGGGGTGCGTTCCCGCTCATGAAGGACCGGGGTGGATGCATTCTGGCCATGACCTATTACGCGGGCGAAAAGGTCATTCCCGGCTACCAGCTGATGAGTATTACCAAGGCCGCGCTCGACAATATCATCAAGAATCTTGCCTTTGACCTGGCTCCACATCGCATCCGAGTCAATGGCCTTTCGCCCGGTCCGACTGCGACCAAAGCGGGAACCAGCATCCCCGGTTTCGAGATCATACAGAATCATATGCGCGAATACGCGCCGTTACGAGAGGAAATTCGGAACACTGATGCGGGCAAAGTCGCGCTGTTCTTATGCAGTCCGATGGCTGAAAAAATTACCGGCGAGATCGTGCATATTGACGGCGGCTATAACATTATGGGAATGACGATAAAGCCACCCGAGGCTTAGCTGGAGTGCCACGGGAACTTGCCAAAAAGGAGGGAAGTATGCAAACCGTTGAACCTCAGGCCGTTGGCATGGACCCGGCCCGGGTCGAGCGTCTTTTTTCAGTAGTGGAACGGAAAATCGAGGAAGGCTGGTTGTTTGGTGGCGCGTTTCTGCTCGCCCGGCACGGCAAGATCGCTGCCGCGCGAGCGCTGGGCCACTCTGAACCACCCAAGGGTCGGATGGCGAAAACGGATGATATCTTCTGTTTGTTTTCCACCACCAAACCCATTACCGCCACGATGTTACTCATGAAAGTTGACCAGGGTGAGGTCAAGCTGTTTGACAAGGTCGCGGATTATATCCCGGAGTTTGGTGCCGCCGGCAAGCGGAGTGTGACCGTCTCTCAGGTGATGACCCACACGGCCGGATTCCCGACCATGGCCATGGACTGGCCGATGTCAAAGTGGAGAGATTGGGATGCCACGATCGCCCGTATCTGCGCCCAGCCGCTGGAATTTGAACCGGGCAAAGCCGTCCACTATCACGCGCTGACGGGGTCGTGGGTTCTGGCTGAGATCGCCCGCCGGGTAGACGGTGGTAAACGCAGCTTTGCCCAAATGTGCGAAGAGGATTTGTACGGCCCATTAGGCATGCACGACTCTCATATGAGTGTCCGGCCTGATATGCAGGAACGCCGGGTGCCAGTCCAGGCGCTCGATGAGGGTGGCGTGCCGTTTCCCATGTCGTTTCTGGAAGCCTTCAACGCCCCCGAAGTGCAGGCCGCGGCGATTCCGGGCGGCGGATCGTATTCCACCGTGTCTGATTTGGCCCGCTTCTATCAAATGTGGCTCAACGGTGGTGAGCTTGACGGCGTCCGGTTGCTCAGTCCAGCTCTGGTTGAGCTGGCGACCACGATTCATACCGGTGCTATGGAAGACCGCTTGATTGAGCCCATACGCGTGGCCAAACAATGGCCGCTTGCCCCGGCGAATCGCGGCTTGGGGTATTGGGTGCGTGGGAGCGGTATCTTCCCCTCATATTTTGGCTCACTCGCCTCGCCACGGACCTACGGACATGCCGGCGCCAGCAGCATCATGGCCTGGGCCGATCCGGTTCGGGAGCTCACCTTCGTGGGTCTGACCAGCGGTCTTATTGAGGAGCCGCGCAGCATTGAGCGCTGGGCGTTATTTTCTGATTTAGCTCAGTCGTGCGTTGTTGACTAAATCGAAGCATCGGGGTGTCGGGGTATGGAAGCTCATTAGGACGGCTGGAGATAGGTCGAGCCAGAGTGTGTTAAACGTCTCTGCCGACTACGTCTCGGAGGTGGGGCAGCCCTTCTCGCTCTACAATTTGTGCCAGCCCTCGAACAATACGCTGGGCGAGAAAAGGACCTTCATAAATCAGTCCGGTGTAAATCTGGACCAGTGACGCCCCGGCACGTATTCGTTCGTATGCCTCCTCTGCTGAGAATATCCCGCCCACACCAATGATGGGCAGCCTGCCTTCAACCGCGCGGTAGGCAGTGCGCAGTACTGCACGCGCGCATGTTGCGAGGGGTTGGCCACTCAGACCCCCTGTTTCAGGTGACCCTGCGCGGAGTCCGGACCGCTCAACAGTGGTATTTGTCGCAATCAAGCCGGAGACACCGACCGACAGCGCAAGCTGGGCGATTTCTTCAATTGCAGCCGTATCGAGATCCGGGGCGATTTTGACTAAGAGGGGTTTGGAAGAAGTATGCTCCGTCTCGGCGAACTGTCGCATAGAAGCAAGCAGGGCTTCGAGGAGTCGACCCAACCGTTCGGCCTCTTGCAGTTTGCGGAGTTCTGGCGTGTTGGGAGAGCTGACGTTCACAACCAGATAGTCTGTAAAAGGGAGGAGTTGTTCGCAACTTTCGAGATAGTCCGCCACGGCATCGCTGAGAGGGGTGATTTTTGACTTGCCGATGTTGAACCCCAAGGGAATAGGACGAGAGCCTTGAGGGGTCAAAAGGGACGGCAAACGCTCGGCGATAGCGCGCGCGCCATCGTTGTTAAAACCCAAGCGGTTAATGAGCGCCCTGTCTTGAGCAAGACGAAAAATACGCGGCTTTGGATTGCCCGGTTGGGCTCTGGCTGTGATTGTTCCCAATTCGGCAAACCCGAATCCCAAGGTAGACCAGACCAGGGGAACTACCGCATTTTTGTCGTAGCCCGCCGCCAGACCGACGGGATTAGGGAAGCGGAGACCCCAGAGGTCTTGGGTGAGCCGTGGATGGCTGAACGCTGGCCTTGGTCTCCGCCGGGACGCTTGGAGCAGTTTCAGCGCATTGATCGACAGGTGGTGGGCGTGTTCAGGGTCGAGGGCGAAAAACAGCGGGCGCAGAAAGGAATAAACCATGCCCCGATTTATACGTCTTTCAGCGACGTGAGATTCTTACGCTTAAGCAGTTCGAGAGTCTGGGACGCCGCCGCCTGATGCGCGCGTTTTTTACTGCGTCCTTCGCCCCGGCCGTATATTTCCCCGGCTATGGATACTTGGCTGACAAACCGCTTTTCATGGTCAGGCCCGTTCACCTTGATAACCTCATAGGACGGAGTTTGTTTGAATATTTTTTGGGTGATTTCCTGCAAACGGGTTTTGCTGTCAAACGCGGCCATCCGCTCTGTCTCTTGCAGGTCTTCGACAAAATTCTTGGCGACAAGCTGGGTGACGGGAGGGAAACCACCATCAAGGTAGATGGCGCCCAGCACGGCCTCGTACGCCGCGGCGAGGATGGAGGGTTTGCCTCGGCCGCCGCTCCGCTCCTCGCCCCGTCCCATACGTAGCCAGTCTCCGAGAGAGAGGGTCTGAGCTTTGACTGCGAGCACTTCTGCATTGACCAGCGAGGCACGCATCTTTGATAAGTCTCCTTCACGATATTGAGGGAACTGGCGGAAAAGAAGATCGCTCATCACGAGTCCTAAAACGGCATCACCTAAGAATTCCAGTTTTTCGTTTTGCTCTTCGCCCTCCTCAAGTTGGGCAGATCGGTGCGTTAGGGCGAGTTGGAGGAGGGCTGGGTTGGTAAACGTATACCCAAGGATGGACTGAAGGACGGTGATGTCGGTTGGATCAGACATGGGTCTTAAAGCGCGAGCACAATTCCTCATGCGGCATCCTGAAGAATAGTACCGGACAGTAACCCATCATCGGCCCGCGTCATTCTCACTGGAACTTCTCGGTTCATATAGTTATCGCTGCCGGCCGCATAGACTCTGATATAGTTGCGGCTATAGCCCTTGAGTCGCCCGCTGGCTCTGTCCCGCTGATGCTCAAAGAGGACCGGTAAAGTCTCAGACTCAAACTGACGGATGAATGCCGCCTTCTTGCGTTCACCGAGGGCACGAACCAGTCCCGCTCTCTCGTGGATAACGGATGGGGGAACTCGGTCTGTGAACTTTGCCGCGGTTGTCCCACTCCTGACTGAGTAGGGAAATACGTGGAAATACGTGAAAGGGCTTTCCTCCAAAAAGTCCATTCCCTGGGAAAATTCCGTCTCGCCTTCACCGGGAAAGCCGACGATAAGGTCTGTCCCTAAGGCCGCGTGTGGTAACCGCTCCCGTAGCTCGGTCAGAATGTCTCTGGCGAGGGCGGTATCGTATCGCCTTCGCATTCGAGCCAGGATGGAATCTTCCCCCCATTGGAGAGGAATATGTAAATGGGGACACAGGATTTCAGAGCGGGGGAGGAGTTGTATCAAGGTGGGACTGATTTCATGCGGGTCGAGCGAACTCAGACGTACACGCGGAACCGGTCGCCGTTCCTCCAGGGCTTCGAGCAGCCAGGCAAGGTTGACCTGGGGATGGAGGTCTGCGCCGTAGCCGCCCAGATGAATACCGGTCAGGACCACTTCCTGAAAGCCTTGGTCGGCCAGGCGGTCGAGCTGCTCCAGGATGTCGCGCGGGGCGATACTGCGGCTTTTCCCGCGCGCCATGGGCACAATACAAAACGTACAGAAAAGGTCGCAGCCTTCCTGAATTTTGAGAAACGCCCGGGTCTGGCCCTGAAAGGTCACTGCTCCAAACGTATTGATACCT